>NZ_JBKFPH010000003.1:0-256934 GCF_046567715.1 Salmonella sp. 741265116_PST
ATAACAGAAGAACCAGTCCGGTTGCGGACTGGTTGACGTTACAGAGGTTTGAAAGTCTAAAGTCCTGAAAAAACGCCAGGGTAGCGCGGTATCGTTGGGCGCTATTTTATTATGGATAGCAAACCGTCTTGATTTGCCGTTGGTGCCCGTTATCTTCCCAACACAGTTGATTTTGCGTATTGAATCGCTGGAAGGGGAAATGTGGCTGATTAACCCGTTCAACGGTGAAACGCTTGATGAACATACTCTGGAAGTCTGGTTAAAAGGCAGTATTAGTCCGGTCGCCGAGTTGTTTAATGAAGATTTGGACGAAGCGGATAACGCCGAAGTGATTCGTAAGCTACTGGATACGCTGAAATCCTCGCTGATGGAGGAACGGCAAATGGAGCTGGCGCTGCGCGTTAGCGAAGCATTGTTGCAATTTAACCCGGAAGATCCTTACGAAATCCGTGACCGCGGGTTGATCTACGCGCAGCTTGAGTGTGAACACGTTGCGCTGACTGATTTAAGCTACTTCGTTGAACAGTGTCCGGAAGACCCGATCAGCGAAATGATTCGTGCGCAGATCAACACCATTGCGCACAAGCAAATTGTTCTACATTAATTAACCGACATTTTACCTATAAGTGTAAGGCGATCCTATGAAACAAAAAGTGGTTAACATTGGCGACATTAAGGTGGCAAATGACCTGCCGTTTGTGCTGTTTGGCGGTATGAACGTGCTGGAGTCACGCGATCTGGCAATGCGCATTTGTGAGCACTACGTAACCGTTACCCAGAAGCTGGGTATTCCTTACGTGTTCAAGGCCTCTTTTGATAAAGCCAACCGTTCCTCTATTCACTCTTACCGTGGGCCGGGTCTGGAAGAAGGGATGAAAATCTTCCAGGAACTCAAACAGACATTTGGCGTAAAAGTGATCACTGACGTCCATGAAGCCAGCCAGGCGCAGCCTGTGGCTGATGTGGTTGACGTGATTCAGCTCCCGGCGTTTCTGGCGCGCCAGACCGACCTGGTGGAAGCGATGGCGAAAACCGGCGCTGTGATTAACGTGAAAAAGCCGCAGTTCGTAAGCCCGGGTCAGATGGGCAATATCGTGGATAAGTTCCATGAGGGCGGTAACGATAAGGTGATTCTGTGCGACCGCGGCGCGAACTTCGGTTATGACAACCTTGTGGTGGATATGCTGGGCTTTAGCGTGATGAAAAAGGTCTCCGGCAACTCGCCGGTGATTTTCGACGTTACCCATGCGCTGCAATGCCGCGACCCATTTGGCGCTGCCTCGGGCGGTCGTCGTGGTCAGGTGACCGAGCTGGCGCGCGCCGGTATGGCTGTCGGTCTGGCGGGCCTGTTCCTGGAGTCGCATCCGGACCCGGCTAACGCGAAGTGCGACGGTCCTTCCGCACTGCCGCTGGCGAAACTGGAGCAGTTCCTGACCCAGATAAAAGCGATTGATGATTTGGTGAAAAGCTTCGACGAGCTGGATACCGAGAACTGATTGCGGTTTTTAGCTTGTGTAGGCCGGATAAGATACTATCCGGCTTTTTTATATCAGGCAAAAATCGTCATCAGATAGGCGGCAAATAAAGCCAGATGCGCCGCGCCGTTTAGCACGTTGGTGCGTCCGGTAGAGAACGAAATATGGCACAGCACTAACGAGGCCACCATCACTACCATTTCCGGCGCGCCTAAACCAAACACCAGATCATTACCTGTCGCCCAGGCGATGAGCGTGACAACCGGCACGGTTAATGAAATCGTCGCCAACACCGATCCGAAGAACAGATTCATTGCCCGCTGAACCTGATTATTCAGTACCGCCTTCAGCGCGCCCAGTCCTTCCGGCGAGAGAATTAACAACGCGACCAGGAAACCGGTAAAGGCGACCGGGGCGTTCATGCTGGTCAGCAACGCCTCCAGCGGGCTGGCATTCATTTTGGTAACGGCAATGACCGCAATTAAATGAATGAGTAACCAGACCGTATGCCAGCCGCTACTGTGCGCGGAGGGTTTACCGTGGTGTGGATTGTCATCATCGCCTTCATCTTCATGTTCATAGATAAATAAGCTCTGGTGCGTTTTGGTTTGAATCAACAAAAATACGCCGTACATCGCGGCGGAAATTAACGCGACCAATAATGCCTGACCAGTAGAAAAATTGGCTTGCGGCAATGCCATGGGAAAAACCAGCACAATAATCGCCAGCGGAAATAGCGCGATAAGATACTGCTTAATCCCAAATAAATTCATATATTGCGTTGCGAATTTACGCCCGCCCAACAACAACGAGAAACCGACCAGTCCCCCGGTGACAATCATAATAATAGAGTAGAGCGTATCGCGCATAAGCGTTGGCGCAGCATCGCCGGTAGCCATCAGCGCGGAAATTAAACTCACCTCAAGAATAACGACGGACAGGCTTAAAATAAGCGATCCATAGGGTTCGCCGAGTCGGTGCGCTAATACATCGGCATGACGGACCACGCTAAATGCGCTGCTTAAAATACCAATAAGTGCAAGGATATTGATGCCAATAACCACTGGTAGTGACTGGCTGCTTCCCCAAAGGAACAGCACTACCAGCGCAAGAACCGGGAAAATAAGCGAAGTCTCCTTATGGCGGGTTTTCACCGCCTCACAGGCATGTGTCATGAGGGTCTCCCTTGTGCAGGTGTTAATATTTTGGAAAGAGTAAAGAAGGTAAAAATAGCAGAAATTTGTATTTTTTTAGTGGTTTTTTACGTAGTTTTACGGCGTAGACGATTTTTTTCTTTCAAGGTCAGTAAAACAAGCATCTTGTTTTAACAGTGTTTAAATAACAAAAAGTTAATTTCCGTAAAAAGCAAAAATCCTCCTCGACTGGCGTAATAACGCATTGTTTACCACACTTAATGTTTTCCCTGAAGACGGAGGCGGTGATGCCGTATAAAGCCAAAAGTGATTTACCCGATAATGTGCGGAATGTTCTTCCAGCCCATGCCCAGGAAATTTACAAAGAAGCGTTTAATAGCGCCTGGGAGCAATATAAAGATAAAGCCGATCGTCGTGATGACGCCAGTCGCGAGGAAACCGCACACAAAGTCGCCTGGGCGGCGGTTAAAAACGATTATGAAAAAGGCGAGGATGATAAATGGCATAAGAAAAAATAAACGCGGTATTACTCACGTGTTAGCCTGATTTTCTTGCCGGAAGTCTATCCTGACGCGGGAGCTTTTCCCGCGTACAGATTCAAAATGTCAGCACTTTGTCCGCCGCCAGCGTCCATTGCGCCAGCTCGACCAGCGTTCCGATTTCCACACCGTCAATCAGCGGCAGTGGAGTGATACCACGTCCGTCCGCACAGGTTTTGCATAATTTTACCGGTACGTTTTGCGCGGTCAGAATTTCCAGCATTTGCTGAATATTGTAGCCTTCGGCTGGTTTTTGACCGCGTAACCCTGCGGTTACGGCATCTGACATCAAAAACAGGCGTAAATCGAGATGGCTTTCCTGCTCGCGCAGCGCAATGGCCAGACGCAGGCTATTAAATAATGATTCGCTGCCGTAGGCGGCGCCGTTAGCGATAATGACGATATTTTGCATGAATAACCCTTCTCCTCGAGAAATTTTGTCGGCAATGGCGTTATGTTACCTCGGGAACCGGGTGCCGCCAAATGCGTGGATAAAATCCCGGGACGCTCTGCGGAAAAAAATAAGGATATTCCTGGAAGCACGAGAAAAGGCTGCAAAACCTGTCCGGACACGTTATGGTTTACTCTGATGCCATTCCTCTTATCTTTTGTTGTAGAAGTTGCCGACACGTTGAGCCGTATTGTTTTTCGTTCATTCTCACTCTCGCTTCTCTTGCTGGCTGCCAGCGGTACGATCCGTGCGCAGGCGCAAGATCCTTTCACGCAAAACCGTCTGCCGGATTTAGGCATGATGCCGGAATCCCACGAAGGGGAAAAGCATTTTGCCGAGATGGCCAAAGCGTTTGGCGAAGCCAGCATGAAAAATAACGATCTGGATACCGGTGAACAGGCGCGGCAATTCGCTTTCGGACAGGTACGCGATGTGGTCAGCGAGCAGGTTAACCAGCAGCTTGAAAGCTGGCTATCAGCCTGGGGCAGCGCCAGCGTGGATATTAACGTCGATAACGAAGGTCATTTTAACGGCAGTCGCGGAAGCTGGTTTATCCCTTTACAGGATAAACAGCGCTATCTGACCTGGAGCCAGCTTGGTCTTACGCAACAGACTGACGGACTGGTAAGCAACGTTGGCATAGGACAGCGCTGGGCGCAGGATGGCTGGCTTCTTGGCTATAATACCTTTTACGATAATCTGCTGGATGAAAATTTGCAGCGCGCCGGCTTTGGCGCGGAGGCGTGGGGAGAATATTTGCGTTTATCCGCCAACTATTATCAGCCTTTTGCCGACTGGCAGACGCATACGGCGACCTTAGAACAGCGAATGGCGCGCGGGTATGATATCAACGCGCAAATGCGGCTGCCGTTTTACCAGCATATCAATACCAGCGTTAGTCTGGAGCAGTACTTTGGCGATAGCGTGGATCTGTTTGACTCCGGAACGGGGTATCACAATCCTGTCGCGTTAAAACTGGGTCTCAACTATACGCCAGTACCTTTGCTTACCATGACCGCCCAGCACAAACAGGGCGAGAGCGGGGTCAGTCAGAATAACCTGGGGCTGACGCTTAACTACCGCTTCGGCGTGCCGCTCAAAAAGCAGCTTGCCGCCAGTGAAGTGGCGCAAAGCCAGTCATTACGCGGTAGCCGCTATGATACGCCGCAACGTAACTCGCTGCCGACAATGGAGTATCGGCAGCGTAAAACGTTAACGGTTTTTCTGGCGACGCCGCCCTGGGATCTTACGCCTGGTGAGACGGTTGCGTTAAAATTGCAGGTGCGCAGCGTGCACGGTATTCGTCATTTGAGCTGGCAGGGCGATACACAGGCATTAAGTTTGACGGCAGGAACGGACACCCGCAGTACCGAGGGCTGGACAATCATTATGCCGGCCTGGGATCACCGCGAAGGCGCGGCAAATCGCTGGCGTTTATCGGTGGTGGTTGAGGATGAAAAAGGTCAGCGTGTCTCTTCCAATGAGATCACGCTCGCGCTGACTGAACCGTTTATCACGATGCCGGACGATAATCCGCATTGGCAACCGTTCCAGGAGCAATAATTAAAAGATGCGTTCCTGATGCACCCAGACGGCGGCCTCCACGCGCGATTTCAGCTTCATTTTCTTGAGCATATGTTTCACGTGCACTTTGACCGTACTTTCGGTGATATCCAGACGTCGGGCAATCATCTTATTCGGCAATCCCTGCGCGATGAGCTTCAGAATATCGCGCTCACGCGGGGTGAGTTGCGTTACATCGCGATCGGTGGTGGCGCGGTTGGCCCGCAGGCTGGCCGCCAGTACCGGCGTTAACGCTTCACTTAATACCATTTCGCCGGCGGCGGCCTGTTGTAACGCTTTGAGCAAGTCCTCAGGCTCCATGTCTTTTAACAGATAACCGTCCGCGCCGCGCTTTAGCGCCGTGACGACATCTTCTTCATGGTTGGATACGCTGAAAACGACAATACGTCCTGACAGCGCTTTTTCGCGTAATTTATCCAGCGTTTCGAGACCATTCATTCCCGGCATATTCAAATCAAGGAGGATCAGATCGGGATCGAGCGATTCCGCCAGGTCAATACCCTGCTCACCGTTGCTGGCTTCTCCGACCACGCTGATATCGGGCGCCATACTCACAAGCTGCTTTACACCCGTGCGTAGCATCGGATGGTCGTCAATTAACAGGATAGTTGCCGGTTCCTGATTATTCATGGGTATCTCCCTGGGTTTCTGTGAAGTTTGTTTCTGGAATAAAAGTAACAGTGACCTCTGTTCCGCCAGTCTCGCGTCGGCGTACCTGGCAATCGCCGCGCAAACTTTGCGCCCGATCGCGCATGATGATCATGCCGTAGTGATTACTGCGTTCGGCGTTTTCCGGGACGCCGCAGCCATTATCCTGCACTTTTAGTTTGACCTGTTTGCCACATTGCGTCACTGTCACCACCACATCGTCGGCATGAGAGTGTTTAAGGGCGTTGCTGAGGGCTTCCCTGGCAATTTGCAACAGGTGTATCGCCTGGTGTGACGGCACCAGGCGGGGGGGAAGCTGATAATCCAGTTTTACCGTAAAGCCAAACCGGGCGCTGAACTCCTGGCAGCTTGCTTCCAGCGCCGGACGTAGCCCGGGTTCCGTCAACTGTAACCGGAAAGTGGTTAACAGTTCGCGCAGTTGCGCCCAGGAGCAGTTTAGCTCATTGCGAATTTGGCTGAGTAACTCACGGCTGCTTTCCGGTAACACGTCGCCCTGCATTTGCAGGCAGCTCACCTGCATCTTCATACAAGAGAGCGACTGGGCAATAGAATCATGCAGTTCGCGGGCAATGGTGGCACGCTCTTCCATGACAATCAACTGCTGCTGGCGCTCCTGATGCCTGTCGAGCGCCAGAGTCGCGGTCAGCTGTTCAACCAGCGTGTCCACCAACTGTTGCTGATCGTGGCTGAGATGGCGTCCATAGGGCAGCGTCGCCAGCAAAATACCGTATTGGGTGTGAGAGTCGGTGAGCCGCCATTTTAAGGTGGTGCCGCCGTTAATCATCGGCAGGGCGCTACGTGGGCAAAGGTGGCAGCCTTTATCATCGCAACTGATGTCCGACTGACAGGTAAATTCCTGGTGATTATCTTCATCTTCCAGGTCATAGACTCGCAGCTCAATATCATGCAACTGGGTTAAATTTTGCAGGCCATTCAGTACCGGTGAAAGACGCTCACATAGCGGAGCCTGTGAATGCAGTCGGCGGTTGGCTTGCCACAAAAACGAGAGAATCTGGTTTTTATGTTCCAGACCGGCTGTTTTTTCCTGTACGCGCTGTTCCAGTACCGCATAACTTTCGGCCAGCTCTTCAGACATGTTATTGAGCGCAGAACCCAACGCGGCCATCTCATTGCGTCCACTGATATTGGCACGTTGGGTAAAGTCGCGCTGACTGACGGCGCGCGCCATTGATAATAACTGTTTCCAGGGCTGCAAAAGGCGAACACGTAGCCAGATAATCGTAAATACCAGCAATAGCGCCATAAAGATCGCCATTACCCGGTGAACTAATACCACGCGTTCGATACGCAATTCAGTAGTATGGTCGAACGACGTCACCAGGCGATCCAGGCCCGCCACAAAGCGCGTGACATCTTCTGCGACCGCGTGCGCGTTTTGCGCGTGCTGTAGTCCTGGCGAGAGTTCGTTATGCCAGTAATCCTGCAACGCTTTAAGCTGCTTCTGCTGCCCGTCTCGCTCAGCGGCGCGGGTCAGTTCAGGGCTGAATGCCGTTTGCTCCATCTCATCCAGCAGCTTTTGATCTTTAGCATCCAGCGGGACAGCGGCCAGTAGTCGATAGCTTTGCATACGCAATGAGCCCGCTTTATTAATCGCATGAGCGCTACCCTGCACGCCCTGAACCAGCCAGCCGGAAACCGCCATCCCCGCCACGCCGATAGCGGTAGAGAGCATGACAATCAGCGCCAGTTGGTTAACCAGCGTAAGAGGAGAGAAACACCGTTTAAACATGTTACCTTCTTTCTTCGGGGTAATGTCGCCGAAAAAACGTAGCAAAAAAGGGGCGTCAATCGGCTGTGCCGCTATTCTCAACGATACAGCGGAGTATACCCATACCTATAACGAGTTACTCCTTAATTGCCGTCGTAGAGAGGTATCTGCGACGGGAAGGAGTAGACAGACACAGCATGGTGAAAAACCACAGCTTTTTTACCAAAATAGCCTACTCATTAAGGGTGATAACGCTTTTTAGTCGCCGGTGATGACGACTTTTCCTTTGATTTATATCAACTTACCTTCGGCAGTAAACCCTAATGTGGCAGACATCAAATCAAGAATCAGAGGTGTCTATGAGTCACTCATCCGCCCCGGAAAGGGCAACTGGCGCTGTTATCACGGAATGGCGTCCGGAAGATCCGGCATTCTGGCAGCAGCGCGGCCATCGTGTCGCCAGCCGTAATTTGTGGATTTCTGTCCCGTGTTTACTGCTGGCGTTTTGCGTCTGGATGCTATTCAGCGCAGTGGCGGTGAACCTGCCGAAAGTGGGATTTAATTTTACGACCGATCAGCTCTTTATGTTGACTGCGCTGCCATCTGTTTCCGGCGCGCTGCTACGGGTGCCTTACTCCTTTATGGTGCCGCTATTTGGCGGACGTCGCTGGACAGCGTTCAGTACCGGTATCCTCATCGTGCCTTGCGTATGGTTAGGCTTTGCCGTTCAGGATACCAGTACGCCATTTAGCACTTTCATTATTATTTCCTTGCTGTGTGGTTTTGCCGGCGCGAACTTTGCCTCCAGTATGGCGAACATCAGCTTTTTCTTTCCTAAACAAAAGCAGGGCGGCGCGCTGGGTTTGAACGGCGGTCTGGGCAATATGGGCGTGAGCGTGATGCAGCTGGTTGCGCCGCTGGTGGTTTCGCTCTCTATCTTTGCCGCCTTTGGCAGCCACGGTGTAGAGCAGCCGGACGGTTCTCAGCTCTATCTGGCGAACGCAGCCTGGATTTGGGTGCCTTTCCTGGCCATTTTTACGCTGGCAGCGTGGTTCGGCATGAACGAACTGGCGACGTCTAAGGCCTCGCTAAAAGAGCAACTGCCGGTGCTCAAACGTGGTCATCTGTGGATCATGAGTCTGCTATATCTGGCGACCTTCGGATCGTTTATCGGTTTCTCCGCGGGGTTCGCTATGCTGTCTAAAACGCAATTCCCGGATGTGCAGATCCTGCATTATGCGTTTTTCGGTCCGTTTATCGGCGCGCTGGCGCGTTCGGCAGGCGGCGCAATTTCTGACCGTCTGGGGGGGACCCGCGTCACGCTTATCAACTTTGTCCTGATGGCGATTTTCAGCGGTCTGCTGTTCCTGACATTACCTACTGGCGGCGTTGGCGGTAGCTTTATCGCGTTCTACGGGGTATTTCTGGCGCTGTTCCTGACGGCTGGGCTGGGGAGTGGTTCTACCTTCCAGATGATCTCCGTTATCTTCCGTAAACTGACGATGGACCGGGTAAAAGCGGAAGGCGGGTCGGAAGAAAGAGCCATGCGTGAAGCGGCGACCGATACGGCGGCGGCGCTGGGCTTTATTTCCGCGATTGGCGCGATTGGCGGCTTTTTTATTCCGAAAGCGTTTGGTTCATCTTTAGCATTAACCGGTTCGCCAGTCGGCGCGATGAAAGTCTTTCTTATTTTCTATATCGCCTGCGTCGTTATTACCTGGGCGGTATATGGACGTCATTCTAAAAATAAAAAGTAACTTTTGATTATCCTTTGCGCGGCGTTAGACCGCGCTTTTTTTTACCTGCATTTAGTTACAACATACTTATAGTCAAAAAGAGAGACGCGACAGGGCTAACCACGCACATCTTTATCGGTCATTCAGGGGGATACCCCTTAATACCCACTTGTTGAAAATTTAACATTCACGTTGTGCGTAAATTTAATTTTATGTATTTAAATCAGTAAGATATATAAATAAAACTCCTCCTCCAAAAGGAGTATACAGGAGGTTAGCGCGCCATTTGCATCCCTGTCCGCCTTGATCGTTATCAATTCTCACGCCCATTCAGCGCGTTACCTTCGCCCTTAGTTAAGCAATGTCGATTTATCAGAGAGCCGTAAGGTTCCACACAGGAGAAACCCGATGAGTAAATTCCTGGACCGGTTTCGCTACTTCAAGCAGAAGGGCGAAACCTTTGCCGATGGGCACGGCCAGCTTCTCGAAACAAACCGGGACTGGGAGGACGGATACCGCCAACGTTGGCAGCATGACAAAATTGTGCGCTCAACCCATGGGGTGAACTGCACCGGTTCTTGTAGCTGGAAAATTTATGTCAAAAATGGTCTGGTGACCTGGGAAACACAGCAAACCGATTACCCGCGCACCCGTCCTGATATGCCAAACCATGAACCTCGCGGCTGCCCGCGCGGGGCAAGTTACTCCTGGTATCTCTACAGCGCTAACCGACTGAAATATCCGCTAATGCGCAAACGTCTGATGAAGATGTGGCGCGAGGCGAAAAAACTGCATCGCGATCCGGTAGAGGCATGGGCCTCAATCATTGAAGATGCCGATAAAGCCAAAAGCTTCAAACAGGCGCGTGGTCGTGGCGGCTTTGTTCGCTCCTCATGGCAGGAAGTGAACGAGCTGATCGCCGCCTCCAACGTGTACACCGTGAAAACCTATGGCCCTGACCGCGTCGCGGGCTTCTCACCCATCCCGGCGATGTCGATGGTTTCCTACGCTTCCGGCGCACGTTATCTTTCGCTGATTGGCGGCACCTGCCTGAGCTTCTACGACTGGTACTGCGACCTGCCGCCAGCCTCCCCGCAAACCTGGGGCGAGCAGACCGACGTGCCGGAATCCGCTGACTGGTACAACTCCAGCTATATTATCGCCTGGGGCTCTAACGTGCCGCAAACCCGTACGCCGGACGCCCACTTCTTTACCGAAGTACGTTACAAAGGCACTAAAACCGTCGCGGTGACGCCGGACTATGCTGAAATCGCCAAACTGTGCGATCTGTGGCTGGCGCCGAAGCAGGGGACCGATGCGGCGATGGCGCTGGCGATGGGCCACGTCATGCTGCGCGAATTCCACCTCGACAACCCGCGCCAGTACTTCACCGATTATGTCCGCCGCTATACCGACATGCCAATGCTGGTGATGCTTGAAGAGCGTGATGGTTATTATGCCGCAGGTCGTATGCTGCGCGCTGCCGATCTCGTTGATTCGCTGGGGCAGGAAAATAACCCGGAATGGAAAACCGTCGCTATCAACAGCAACGGTGAAATGGTGGCGCCAAATGGCTCCATCGGCTTCCGCTGGGGTGAAAAAGGCAAATGGAACCTCGAACAGCGCGACGGGACTACCGGTGCAGAAACTGAATTGCAGCTCAGCTTGCTGGGTAGCCAGGATGAGATTGCTGACGTGGGCTTCCCGTATTTCGGCGGCGAGGGTTCAGAGTACTTTAATCATGTGGCGCTGGATAACGTCCTGCTGCATAAACTGCCGGCAAAACGTCTGCAACTGGCCGATGGTTCTACCGCGTTAGTCACTACCGTTTACGATCTGACCATGGCTAACTATGGTCTGGAACGCGGCCTGAACGATGATAATTGTGCCGCCAGTTATGACGATACCAAAGCATATACGCCAGCATGGGCCGAGCAGATCACCGGCGTGCCGCGGGCGCAGATCATCCGTATCGCACGGGAGTTCGCCGATAACGCGGACAAAACGCACGGGCGTTCAATGATTATCGTTGGCGCCGGTCTGAACCACTGGTATCACCTCGATATGAACTATCGCGGGCTGATCAATATGTTGGTGTTCTGTGGGTGCGTTGGTCAGAGCGGCGGCGGCTGGGCGCACTACGTCGGCCAGGAAAAACTGCGCCCGCAAACCGGCTGGCAGCCGCTGGCGTTTGCCCTTGACTGGCAGCGTCCGGCGCGTCACATGAACAGCACCTCTTACTTCTATAACCACTCCAGCCAGTGGCGCTACGAGACGGTGACCGCCGAGGAATTACTGTCGCCGATGGCGGACAAATCCCGCTATAGCGGTCATCTGATTGACTTCAATGTGCGCGCCGAGCGTATGGGCTGGTTGCCGTCGGCGCCGCAGTTAGGCACTAACCCGCTGTACATTGCGCGTGAAGCGGAAAAAGCCGGTATGACGCCGGTAGACTATACCGTCAAATCCCTGAAAGAGGGTTCGATTCGCTTTGCCGCCGAGCAGCCGGAAAACGGTAAAAACCACCCGCGTAACCTGTTCATCTGGCGTTCAAACCTGCTTGGGTCTTCCGGTAAGGGCCATGAGTACATGCTGAAATATCTGCTGGGTACTGAGCATGGTATTCAGGGGCTGGATCTGGGTAAACAGGGCGGTGTGAAGCCGGAAGAAGTGGAGTGGCGTGACAATGGCCTGGACGGCAAACTGGATCTGGTGGTGACGCTGGATTTCCGCCTGTCGAGCACCTGCCTGTACTCCGATATCGTACTGCCGACGGCGACCTGGTATGAAAAAGACGATATGAATACCTCGGATATGCATCCGTTTATTCATCCGCTGTCTGCCGCCGTAGATCCGGCCTGGGAATCGAAAAGCGACTGGGAAATCTACAAAGGCATTGCGAAGAAATTCTCCGAAGTCTGTATAGGCCACCTGGGTAAAGAGACTGACGTCGTGACGCTGCCGATCCAGCACGATTCTGCCGCTGAACTGGCGCAGCCGCTGGACGTGAAAGACTGGAAAAAAGGCGAATGCGATCTGATTCCAGGGAAAACCGCGCCGCACATCATGACCGTCGAGCGCGATTATCCGGCGACTTACGAACGCTTTACCTCTATCGGCCCGCTGATGGAGAAAATCGGCAACGGCGGGAAAGGGATTGCCTGGAACACGCAGAGCGAAATGGACTTGCTGCGTAAGCTCAATTACACCAAAGCGGACGGTCCGGCGAAAGGTCAGCCGATGCTCAACACGGCGATTGACGCGGCAGAGATGATCCTGACGTTAGCGCCGGAAACCAACGGTCAGGTGGCGGTGAAAGCCTGGGCGGCGCTGAGCGAGTTTACCGGTCGCGACCATACGCATCTGGCAACCAATAAAGAAGAAGAGAAAATCCGCTTCCGCGATATTCAGGCCCAGCCGCGCAAAATTATCTCCAGCCCGACCTGGTCTGGTCTGGAAGATGAGCATGTTTCTTATAACGCCGGTTATACCAACGTTCACGAGCTGATCCCGTGGCGTACGCTGTCTGGTCGCCAACAGTTGTATCAGGATCACCAGTGGATGCGCGACTTCGGCGAAAGTTTGCTGGTGTATCGCCCACCGATCGATACCCGCTCGGTGAAAGCGGTGATGGGGCGTAAATCCAACGGTAATCCGGAGAAGGCGCTCAACTTCCTTACGCCGCACCAGAAATGGGGTATCCACTCGACCTACAGCGATAACCTGTTGATGCTGACCTTGTCGCGTGGCGGCCCGATTGTATGGATGAGCGAAACCGACGCCAAAGAGCTGGGCATTGAAGATAACGACTGGATCGAAGTCTTCAACAGCAACGGTGCGCTGACGGCACGTGCGGTTGTCAGCCAGCGTGTACCGGCGGGAATGACCATGATGTACCACGCGCAAGAACGTATCGTAAACCTGCCGGGGTCGGAAATTACCCAGCAGCGCGGCGGTATTCATAACTCGGTGACGCGCATTACGCCGAAACCGACCCATATGATCGGCGGCTATGCGCAGTTAGCCTACGGCTTTAACTACTACGGCACCGTCGGCTCCAACCGCGATGAGTTTGTCGTGGTACGTAAGATGAAGAACATTAACTGGTTGGATGGCGAAGGCAATGACCAGGTACAGGAGAGCGTAAAATGAAAATTCGTTCACAAGTCGGCATGGTGCTGAATCTCGATAAGTGCATCGGCTGTCATACCTGTTCAGTCACCTGTAAAAACGTCTGGACCAGCCGTGAAGGTATGGAATACGCCTGGTTTAACAACGTGGAAAGTAAGCCTGGCGTTGGTTTTCCGAATGACTGGGAAAATCAGGAAAAATGGAAAGGCGGCTGGATCCGCAAAATCAACGGCAAACTACAGCCGCGCATGGGCAACCGGGCGCTGCTGCTGGGTAAAATCTTCGCTAACCCGCATCTGCCGGGCATCGACGACTACTACGAGCCGTTTGATTTCGACTATCAGAATCTGCACACCGCGCCGGAAGGCAGCAAAGCGCAGCCGATTGCCCGTCCGCGCTCGCTGATTACCGGCCAGCGGATGGACAAAATTACCAGCGGGCCAAACTGGGAAGAGATTCTGGGCGGTGAGTTCGAAAAACGCGCCAAAGACCAGAACTTCGAAAACATGCAGAAGGCGATGTACGGCCAGTTCGAAAACACCTTCATGATGTACCTGCCGCGCCTGTGCGAGCACTGTCTCAACCCGGCGTGCGTGGCGACCTGCCCGAGCGGTGCTATCTACAAGCGTGAAGAAGATGGCATCGTGCTGATCGACCAGGACAAGTGCCGCGGCTGGCGGATGTGTATCACCGGTTGCCCGTACAAGAAAATTTACTTCAACTGGAAGAGCGGCAAGTCCGAGAAGTGCATCTTCTGCTACCCGCGTATCGAAGCTGGTCAGCCGACTGTTTGCTCGGAAACCTGCGTGGGCCGTATCCGTTATCTTGGCGTACTGCTGTATGACGCCGATGCCATTGAAAGCGCCGCCAGTACGGAAAACGAAAAAGATCTGTACCAGCGTCAACTGGACGTGTTCCTCGATCCGAACGATCCGGCTGTCATTGAGCAGGCGCTGAAGGACGGCGTGCCGCAGAGCGTGATCGATGCGGCGCAGCAATCGCCAGTGTACAAAATGGCGATGGACTGGAAGCTGGCGCTGCCGCTGCATCCGGAATACCGCACGCTGCCGATGGTCTGGTACGTGCCGCCTTTGTCACCGATTCAGTCTGCCGCCGACGCGGGTGAACTGGGCAGCAACGGTATTCTGCCGGATGTAGACAGTCTGCGTATCCCGGTGCAGTACCTGGCAAATTTGCTGACCGCAGGCGATACCCAGCCGGTGCTGTTGGCGCTGAAACGGATGCTGGCGATGCGTCACTACAAACGTGCGGAAACCGTAGACGGTAAAGTGGATACCCGCGCGCTGGAAGAGGTGGGTTTAAGCGAAGCGCAGGCGCAGGAAATGTATCGTTACCTGGCAATTGCTAATTATGAAGATCGCTTTGTGGTGCCGAGCAGCCATCGTGAACTGGCGCGTGACGCATTCCCGGAGAAAAGCGGTTGTGGCTTTACCTTCGGCGATGGTTGCCACGGGTCTGATACCAAATTCAATCTGTTCAACAGCCGCCGCATCGACGCTGTTGATGTGACCAGCAAAACGGAGCCGCACGCATGATTGAACTCGTCATTGTTTCGCGTCTGCTCGAGTACCCGGATGCTGCCCTGTGGCAGCATCAGCAGGAGCTGTTCGATGCGCTCGCGTCATCTGAGAACCTGGATAAAGAGGATGCCCAGACTCTGGGCGTTTTCCTGCGCGATTTAACCGCGCAGGACATGCTGGATGTACAGGCCGCCTACAGTGAACTGTTTGACCGCGGTCGCGCCACATCGCTGCTGCTGTTTGAACATGTTCACGGGGAATCCCGTGACCGCGGTCAGGCGATGGTTGACCTGATGGCACAGTATGAGCAGCACGGTTTGCAGCTCGACAGCCGCGAACTTCCCGATCATCTGCCGCTGTATCTGGAATACCTTGCGCAGTTGCCGAAAAGCGAAGCGTTAGGGGGTTTACAGGATATCGCGCCGATTCTGGCGCTGCTCAGCGCACGTTTGCAACAGCGTGACAGCCGTTATGCGGTGCTGTTCGATCTGCTGTTAAAACTGGCGAATACCGTTATCGATAGCGGTAAAGTGGCTGAAAAAATTGCGAATGAAGCACGTGATGATACCCCACAGGCGCTGGATGCGGTCTGGGAAGAAGAGCAGGTGAAATTCTTCGCCGATCAGGGGTGTGGCGAGTCGGAAATCTCCGCTCACCAGCGTCGTTTTGCCGGGGCCGTGGTGCCGCAATATCTGAATATCACCACCGGAGGACAGCACTAATGCACTTCCTGAATATGTTCTTCTTTGATATCTACCCGTACATTGCCGGATCGGTATTTCTGATCGGTAGCTGGTTACGTTACGACTACGGCCAGTACACCTGGCGGGCGGCTTCCAGTCAGATGCTGGATCGCAAGGGAATGAACCTGGCGTCAAACCTGTTCCACATTGGGATTCTGGGTATTTTCGCCGGTCACTTCCTGGGCATGTTAACGCCGCACTGGATGTATGAAGCTTTTCTGCCGGTCGACGTGAAGCAGAAGATGGCGATGATTGCCGGCGGCGCCTGCGGAGTACTGACGCTGGTTGGCGGTATTTTACTGCTCAAGCGTCGTCTGTTCAGCCCACGTGTCCGCGCCACCACTACCGGCGCAGATATTTTGATTCTCTCATTGCTGGTGATTCAGTGCGCGCTGGGTCTGCTGACCATTCCGTTCTCCGCCCGGCATATGGACGGGAGTGAAATGATGAAGCTGGTCGGGTGGGCGCAGTCAGTTGTGACCTTCCACGGTGGCGCATCCGCACATCTGGACGGTGTGGCCTTTATCTTCCGTATGCACCTGGTACTGGGGATGACGCTGTTCCTGTTATTCCCATTCTCGCGCTTGGTGCATATCTGGAGCGTGCCGGTCGAGTACCTGACCCGCAAATACCAGATTGTACGTGCGCGTCACTGATTTTCTCTCGATGCCCTAAACTCCGCTTCGGCGGAGTTTTTTTATGGCTGTTTGCCGGATGGCGGCATAAATGCCTTATCCGGCCTACGCAGGCGTCAACTCTCCTGTAGGCCTGATAAGCGCAGCGCATCAGGCATATTGCGGGCAAGTATCGAGGGCAGAATATAGAACATTAAGGTTTGATTTTGCTGAAGTGCGACTGGGAAGTGATGGTGGTGGGGGAAGGATGACTCAGCGCTGCGCGCTTCGCCCTTCGGGTCGTTGCCGTTGGCAACGCTTTCTCGCTTTCGCTCGAATCGAACCTTAGTCGAAGCTTCTCATCCTTCCCCACATGGGTAGAATTATGACAAACCGATGTCGAATGAAGATTAGATGCTTTCTGAAGATCATGATGGTGGTGGGGGAAGGATTCGAACCTTCGAAGTCGATGACGGCAGATTTACAGTCTGCTCCCTTTGGCCGCTCGGGAACCCCACCAGGGGTAATTCAAATTGTAGGTAAAGCTTGAAGATGGTGGTGGGGGAAGGATTATTCGTCGCTTCGCTCCTCACCCTACGAGCCGTTGCCGTTGGCAACGTTCTCTCGCTTTCGCTCGAGTCGAACCTTAATCGAAGGTTCTCACCCTTCCCCGACAAGTGCAAACTTCTGCATTGCTCATCGAGTTAACTACATCGCTGTAGTGAATAATGGTGGTGGGGGAAGGATTCGAACCTTCGAAGTCGATGACGGCAGATTTACAGTCTGCTCCCTTTGGCCGCTCGGGAACCCCACCAGGGGTAATTCAAATTGTAGGTAAAGCTTGAAGATGGTGGTGGGGGAAGGATTATTCGTCGCTTCGCTCCTCACCCTACGAGCCGTTGCCGTTGGCAACGTTCTCTCGCTTTCGCTCGAGTCGAACCTTAATCGAAGGTTCTCACCCTTCCCCGACAAGTGCAAACTTCTGCATTGCTCATCGAGTTAACTACATCGCTGTAGTGAATAATGGTGGTGGGGGAAGGATTCGAACCTTCGAAGTCGATGACGGCAGATTTACAGTCTGCTCCCTTTGGCCGCTCGGGAACCCCACCAGGGGTAATTCAAATTGTAGGTAAAGCTTGAAGATGGTGGTGGGGGAAGGATTATTCGTCGCTTCGCTCCTCACCCTACGAGCCGTTGCCGTTGGCAACGTTCTCTCGCTTTCGCTCGAGTCGAACCTTAATCGAAGGTTCTCACCCTTCCCCGACAAGTGCAAACTTCTGCATTGCTCATCGAGTTAACTACATCGCTGTAGTGAATAATGGTGGTGGGGGAAGGATTCGAACCTTCGAAGTCGATGACGGCAGATTTACAGTCTGCTCCCTTTGGCCGCTCGGGAACCCCACCAGGGGTAATTCAAATTGTAGGTAAAGCTTGAAGATGGTGGTGGGGGAAGGATTATTCGTCGCTTCGCTCCTCACCCTACGAGCCGTTGCCGTTGGCAACGTTCTCTCGCTTTCGCTCGAGTCGAACCTTAATCGAAGGTTCTCACCCTTCCCCGACAAGTGCAAACTTCTGCATTGCTCATCGAGTTAACTACATCGCTGTAGTGAATAATGGTGGTGGGGGAAGGATTCGAACCTTCGAAGTCGATGACGGCAGATTTACAGTCTGCTCCCTTTGGCCGCTCGGGAACCCCACCAGGGGTAATTCAAATTGTAGGTAAAGCTTGAAGATGGTGGTGGGGGAAGGATTATTCGTCGCTTCGCTCCTCACCCTACGAGCCGTTGCCGTTGGCAACGTTCTCTCGCTTTCGCTCGAGTCGAACCTTAATCGAAGGTTCTCACCCTTCCCCGACAAGTGCAAACTTCTGCATTGCTCATCGAGTTAACTACATCGCTGTAGTGAATAATGGTGGTGGGGGAAGGATTCGAACCTTCGAAGTCGATGACGGCAGATTTACAGTCTGCTCCCTTTGGCCGCTCGGGAACCCCACCAGGGGTAATTCAAATTGTAGGTAAAGCTTGAAGATGGTGGTGGGGGAAGGATTATTCGTCGCTTCGCTCCTCACCCTACGAGCCGTTGCCGTTGGCAACGTTCTCTCGCTTTCGCTCGAGTCGAACCTTAATCGAAGGTTCTCACCCTTCCCCGACAAGTGCAAACTTCTGCATTGCTCATCGAGTTAACTACATCGCTGTAGTGAATAATGGTGGTGGGGGAAGGATTCGAACCTTCGAAGTCGATGACGGCAGATTTACAGTCTGCTCCCTTTGGCCGCTCGGGAACCCCACCACGGGGTAAATTCATTATGCTGCTTGCATTCTATAGCGGGAAGGATTATTCGGAGCTAAAGCTCCTCACCCTTCGGGCCGTTGCCTGCGGCAACGTTCTCTCACTATTGCTCGAGTCGAACCTTGAAGTCGATGACGGCAGATTTACAGTCAGCTCCCTTATGATCGCTCGGGAACCCCACTACGGGGTAATGCTTAATACTGGCCCGCTTCCTTTCGGGAAGCGGGGCGCATCATATCAAATGACACGCCGCTGTAAAGCATTCCTTTGCCTGAAATGAACTGTTTGCGTACTTTTCATCCGTAACGGATTAAAGCTAATCAATTCATATTACTGACGATTAAAGAATAATCGTCCGATTGCCGTAAACAAAGACCCGCTGCGCCAGAACCTGATACAGCGCGCGGCTTAATACGTTTTTCTCAACGTCGCGCCCGGCACGCATCATATCTTCTGCGGTGTAGGTGTGATCGACGTGAATCACATCTTGCATAATGATTGGACCTTCATCCAGATTATCATTCACATAGTGCGCGGTAGCGCCGATGATTTTCACGCCGCGCTCATAGGCCTGATGATAAGGGCGCGCGCCGATAAACGCTGGCAGGAATGAGTGGTGGATATTGATAATTTTGTTCGGAAAGCGCGCCACAAAACCTGGCGTTAAAACACGCATATACTTGGCCAGCACCACATAGTCCGGTTGATGGGCATCAATGGCGTCCGCCATCTTCGTGTCATGCTCTTCACGCGTTAATCCCTCATGGCTGACCAGTTCGAAAGGGATCTCAAAACGTTCAACCAGCGAGCGTAACGTTTCATGGTTGCCAATGACCGCGGCGATTTCAACATCCAGCCCGCCATAGTTGGCTTTCATCAGCAGGTCGCCCAGACAATGCGCCTCTTTGGTAACCAGAATCACTACCCGACGGCGTCCGGCGGGATTGAGTTCACGAACAGAGCCTTCCGGTAAGGCGCTGTCCAAATCGGCCAGAAGAGTGGAATCATTGAAGATGCCTTCCAGCTCGGTCCGCATAAAAAAGCGTCCGGTGCGATGGTCCACAAATTCATTGTTTTGCACAATATTAAGCTCATGCTTATAGCAAATGTTGGTAATCCGCGCGATAAGGCCTTTTTGATCGGGACAAATAGTACGCAGAACTTTACGTTGTAGTGATTGCATTGCCGGAAAAATCCTGTTGAGAGTGTTTGCTGTATCGATACTGTCAGGCGTCACTGGCCGCAGCACTTTTTAAATTTTTTGCCTGAACCGCACGGGCAGGGATCATTTCGACCCAACTGCGGGCGGGTACCGTCAATATAATACCACTGACCGTTTTCTTTGATAAAACGAGAGCGTTCGATAATCGCCCCAGTTTTCCCTTGTTCGGAAAAACGCGCGATAAAACTAACATACCCTGTATTTTCTGCTTCTGACCAGGTATGTTCAAAAATAGTCAGGCCGAGCCACCTGGTATTGGCAAATCCGGCGATGATATCATCGCGAAACGCGGCCGCATTGCAGGTTGGATGCCAGCTCTTAATTAAGTAATCTGCGTCTTTCATCACAAAAGCGCAATAACGAGAGCGCATGAGATGTGACGGATCGGGTGCTACTCGTTCTCCGGACACAATACGACCACAACATAGGCTATACTCGTCAGCGCTACCACAGGGACAAGGCTGAGACACAATAATCTCCCTGAATATAAAAAACGGCGTTGAACGCCAGGGTGGCATTATGTTAACTGAGCAGTGGCGATGTTGCTACGTCTTGAAGCCAGGGGAAGTCGTTAAGTACGATGAGAAAAATGAAAATAGGGCTGGCGCTGGGATCTGGCGCAGCGAGAGGATGGTCTCATATTGGGGTCATCAAAGCCCTCAAGCAAACAGGCATTGATATTGATATCGTTGCAGGATGCTCAATAGGTTCACTGGTCGGCGCCGCGTATGCCTGTAATAAATTATCTGCGCTTGAACAGTGGGTATGTTCATTCCGCTACTGGGATGTTTTACGCCTGATGGATGTATCCTGGGGCAGAGGAGGGTTGCTTCGCGGCGAACGCGTATTTAATCACTATCGGGATATTATGCCCATCACGGATTTTGACCACTGTTCAAGACGTTTTGGCACGGTCGCGACGAATCTTAGCACGGGACGAGAGCTATGGTTTACTGAAGGCGATCTACACCTTGCTGTACGCGCGTCGTGCAGTATGCCAGGGCTGATGTCTCCGGTTGAGCATAACGGTTACTGGCTGGTAGATGGCGCAGTCGTTAATCCGGTACCTGTTTCGTTAACCAGGGCGCTGGGGGCTGATATCGTTATTGCGGTAGACCTGCAACATGATGCCCACCTCATGCAGCAAGATCTGCTCTCTGTAAATGTCGGGAATATCAATGAAGAGAGCGATGATGCGCTGCCCTGGCATAAGCGTTTAAAAGAACGTTTCAGTAGCCTGACTTCACGCCGTGGCGTGAGTTCGCCAGGGGCAATGGAAATCATGACAACCTCCATTCAGGTGTTGGAAAATCGTCTTAAACGTAACCGTATGGCTGGCGATCCGCCTGATATTCTCATTCAACCATTCTGTCCGCAAATCTCTACGCTGGATTTTCATCGCGCCCATGCCGCTATTGCGGCGGGTCAGTTAGCTGTAGAGAAAAAGATGGACGAACTTATACCCTTGGTGCGTACCGACGTTTAATGTACCTTTTACGATCACTTAAGCAAATTCTGACAGGCGCAAGCGGCAATACCATGCCACTATTGATTAAAGCCAGTCAGGGGAGAGAACATGACGCAGCCATTGGTCGGAAAACAGATTCTTATTGTTGAAGACGAGCCTGTATTTCGCTCGCTTCTGGATTCGTGGTTTTCCTCTTTGGGAGCGACAACGGCATTGGCAGGCGACGGGGTAGATGCCCTGGAGTTGATGGGGCGTTTTACCCCTGATCTCATGATATGTGATATCGCTATGCCGAGAATGAACGGTCTCAAACTGGTAGAAAACTTACGTAATCGCGGAGACCAGACGCCTATTCTGGTTATTTCCGCAACAGAAAATATGGCGGATATCGCCAAAGCGTTACGCCTTGGGGTTGAAGATGTCTTGCTGAAGCCGGTAAAAGATCTCAACCGCTTGCGGGAAACCGTATTCGCTTGCTTATACCCTAATATGTTTAACTCGCGGGTTGAAGAAGAAGAACGCCTGTTTCGTGACTGGGATGCAATGGTGAGTAATCCGACCGCCGCAGCGCAATTGTTGCAGGAATTGCAGCCCCCGGTGCAGCAGGTGATTTCCCATTGCCGCATTAATTACCGGCAGCTCGTCTCCGCCGATCAGCCTGGACTGGTGCTGGATATTGCGCCGCTATCTGATAACGAACTGGCATTTTATTGCCTGGATGTCACCCGGGCGGGCGATAACGGCGTGTTAGCCGCATTGTTGCTGCGGGCGCTATTTAACGGCTTATTGCAGGATCAGCTCGGCCAACAAAAGCACCGTTTACCGGAATTAGGCGCGCTATTAAAACAGGTAAATCATCTGCTCAGACAAGCTAATTTACCAGGGCAATTCCCGCTATTTGTCGGCTACTATCACAGTGAGCTCAAAAATTTGATTCTCGTCTCCGCCGGATTGAACGCCACCTTAAATACGGGCGCTCATCAGGTTCAAATCAGCAGCGGCGTGCCGCTAGGAACATTGGGTAACGCCTACCTTAACCAATTAAGCCAGCGTTGCGACTCATGGCAGTGTCAAATATGGGGCGCAGGAGGACGTTTGCGGTTGATGTTGTCTGCGGAATGACCAAACGAAAGCGCGGGCGGAAATTGCTTTACCGGCCTTTCCCGACGAGTGTTACTATCTGCGGCAGATTTATAAGTATTTGTCTTAATTATACCAATATAAGTCCTTTTTGGACCTGAGGCTTGTTCTGGTACTGATATACTGGAACACGATACAGATTAATGAACACGTTCAATACATGAACAGTCCAGGAGAATTTTAAATGGCTGCCCTTAATTCGAAAGTCAAAAAAGCCGTTATCCCGGTCGCGGGATTGGGAACCAGGATGTTGCCAGCGACCAAAGCTATCCCGAAAGAGATGCTGCCGCTGGTTGATAAGCCATTAATTCAGTACGTCGTGAACGAATGTATCGCTGCTGGCATTACTGAAATCGTGCTTGTGACGCACTCGTCTAAAAACTCTATTGAAAACCACTTTGATACCAGTTTTGAGCTGGAAGCGATGCTGGAAAAACGCGTTAAGCGTCAGCTTCTGGAAGAGGTCCAGTCTATTTGCCCTCCGCATGTCACTATTATGCAGGTACGTCAAGGGCTGGCAAAAGGCCTGGGCCATGCCGTATTGTGCGCACATCCCGTTGTCGGAAACGAACCTGTCGCTGTTATTCTGCCAGACGTTATTCTTGACGAATATGAGTCCGACCTGTCTCAGGATAACCTGGCTGAAATGATCCGCCGTTTCGACGAAACCGGCAATAGCCAGATTATGGTTGAGCCAGTAGAAGATGTGACTGCATACGGCGTGGTCGATTGTAAAGGCGTTGAGCTGGCACCGGGCGAAAGTGTGCCGATGGTTGGCGTGGTTGAAAAACCAAAAGCGGATGTCGCGCCGTCTAACCTTGCGATTGTCGGGCGTTATGTGTTGAGCGCGGATATCTGGGCGTTGCTGGCGAAAACCCCTCCGGGCGCCGGGGATGAAATTCAGTTGACCGATGCTATCGATATGCTGATCGAAAAAGAAACGGTTGAAGCCTACCACATGAAGGGCAAAAGCCATGACTGTGGTAATAAGTTAGGATATATGCAGGCATTCGTTGAATATGGCATCCGTCATAATTCGCTGGGTGCTGAATTTAAAGCCTGGCTCGAAGAAGAAATGGGTATTAAGAAGTAACGATACGTTATAAATTTTTTAACAGAAGCGCTGGTAAATCCGGCGCTTTTTTTATGTCTGCGTTCGTTAGCGGGGAACTCAGGCAAAAAAAATCCCGCCAGCGGCGGGATTTTAAGCATCCAGGAAGTAAATTATTCCTTGATCAGGAAATCTTCCAGTTGCTTACCTTGTTCTTCCATTGCTTTTTTGATTACAGCCGGTGTACGACCCTGGCCAGTCCAGGTTTTAGTTTCACCGTTTTCGTCAACATAGCTATATTTAGCCGGACGAGCTGCGCGTTTAGCTTTGGTGCCGGATTTAGCGGCAGCCATGCTATTCAGCAGTTCATTCGGGTCAATGCCGTCGGCAATTAACATTTCACGATACTGTTGCAGTTTACGAGTGCGTTCTTCCACTTCAGCAGCAGCAGCGCTTTCTTCTTCACGACGCTCATTAACGACAACTTCTAATTTTTCCAGCATTTCTTCAAGCGTTTCCAGAGTGCATTCTCTTGCCTGCGCACGAAGAGTACGGATGTTGTTCAGAATTTTAAGTGCTTCGCTCATTGTAGTAATCTCAAACTTATATTGGGGTGGTTTGTTGAGCTAATAATAGAGCGATAAATTCAGTTGTGCAATAGCCAGGAATGTAAGGAATTCAAAATTACGCTTTATTAAGCACACGTTTTAATTATCTCAACTTAAATTTTCCTTGAGACGACGCACAAAAAAGAGCTTATTGGCAGGGGGGATACTCACCGTCTGTCACTAAAAATTTAGGAGTCAGGTCACATTTTATCATGATGAAATACGATCTCATTGCAGAGATATCAATCTCTTGTATTAGCTTTCCTTACAAGAAAACCCTATTACTTTGCACCGGGTATGAGTAACGGTAACAATAAGTACAAGGTTTTCATATTGGTGGGTGATGATAAGCATTGTTGATGAATTTTAACGGCATAATTTGTGAAGGAATGTGTATATACCCTTCATACTTCAAGTTGCTTATGCGTTGGCTACGGATTACTCGGCCCATCCATGGGCCTCGCCCTGACGGGCCGTCGCACGCGACGTTCAAATTTGCTCCCGGCAGATTTGTCGTTCACCCCAGTTACATCGTTATCTATGCTCCTGGGGATTCACTCCCTTGCCGCCTTTAAGCAACTCGAATTATTTTGGGTATAGTGAGCGATGTTTGCACAATTCTTAATACTCACCGGAGCGCGAGCCGCGCCGTCGCGTCGGTAAATTATGGTACAATCCCGCCAATCTTTATTTCACTCAGGTGAGGTCCTGCGACCAATGGCACAGCTATATTTCTACTATTCGGCAATGAATGCGGGTAAGTCGACTGCACTGCTGCAATCTTCATACAATTATCAGGAACGCGGGATGCGTACCGTCGTATATACGGCGGAAATCGACGATCGTTTCGGCGCAGGCAAAGTCAGCTCTCGTATCGGTTTGTCGTCGCCGGCAAAATTGTTTAACCAAAATACATCCTTGTTTGAAGAGATTCGTGCCGAGAGCGCGCGGCAGACAATACATTGCGTGTTAGTCGACGAAAGCCAGTTTTTGACTCGCCAGCAGGTTTATCAATTATCCGAGGTTGTCGACAAATTAGGTATTCCAGTACTTTGCTATGGGCTACGAACAGACTTTCGTGGGGAGCTCTTTATCGGCAGCCAATACTTGCTGGCATGGTCAGATAAGCTGGTGGAATTAAAAACTATCTGTTTCTGCGGTCGTAAAGCCAGTATGGTTCTGCGCCTCGATCAGGACGGCAGGCCTTATAATGAAGGCGAACAGGTGGTTATTGGCGGGAATGAACGCTACGTTTCAGTTTGCCGAAAGCATTATAAGGACGCGCTGGAGGAGGGCTCACTGACGGCGATTCAGGAGCGTCATCGGCACATATGATACCTGAGGTAACGATGGCTTATAAAACGCCCTGTAGCACTTTGGACGTCATTATTCAGGCCTCATGACGAAGGGCGTGCCGTGAGCGCGTAGGCCAGATGATAAGCATAGCGCCTTCAGGCATCAGATAAACAGGTAAAACAAAAAACGGCCTCAATTGAGGCCGTTATTGGTCATGCTAAAGCAGATAACGAATTAAGCGGATTTTTTCGCTTTCTTCTCTGCTTTCGGTGCGGCAACGACGTCTTTCTTCGCTGCAACTTCACCTTCGGTGAAATCACGACCGTAGTAGGTATCCAGCAGAATCTGTTTCAGTTCGGAGATCAGCGGATAACGCGGGTTAGCGCCGGTGCACTGGTCATCGAAGGCATCTTCAGACAGTTTGTCAACGTGTGCCAGGAAGTCAGCTTCCTGTACGCCTGCTTCACGGATAGACTTAGGAATGCCCAGCTCAGCTTTAATGCTTTCCAGCCATGCCAGCAGTTTTTCAATCTTAGCGGCGGTACGGTCGCCCGGCGCGCTCAGGCCCAGGTGGTCAGCAATTTCAGCGTAACGACGGCGTGCCTGCGGACGATCGTACTGGCTGAAAGCGGTCTGCTTGGTCGGGTTGTCATTCGCGTTGTAGCGGATAACGTTACAAATCAGCAGGGCGTTCGCCAGACCGTGCGGAATGTGGAACTGAGAGCCCAGTTTGTGCGCCATGGAGTGACATACACCGAGGAAGGCGTTGGCAAACGCGATACCGGCGATAGTCGCCGCACTGTGAACACGTTCACGCGCAACCGGGTTTTTAGACCCTTCGTGGTAAGACGCCGGCAGGTTTTCTTTCAGCAGTTTCAGAGCCTGCAGAGCCTGACCGTCAGAGAACTCAGAAGCCAGTACGGAAACGTAAGCTTCCAGGGCGTGAGTAACGGCATCCAGACCACCGAACGCACACAGGGACTTCGGCATATCCATCACCAGGTTGGCATCGACAATCGCCATATCCGGGGTCAGGGCATAGTCAGCCAGCGGATATTTCTGACCGGTTGCATCGTCGGTCACAACCGCAAACGGTGTGACTTCAGAACCAGTACCGGAAGTGGTGGTGACGGCGATCATTTTCGCTTTCACGCCCATTTTCGGGAACTTGTAGATACGTTTACGGATGTCCATAAAGCGCAGCGCCAGTTCTTCGAAGTGGGTTTCCGGATGTTCGTACATGACCCACATGATTTTCGCGGCGTCCATCGGAGAACCACCGCCCAGCGCGATGATCACGTCTGGTTTGAAGGAGTTAGCCAGCTCAGCGCCTTTGCGAACAACGGTAAGAGTCGGGTCGGCTTCAACTTCGAAGAAGACTTCGGTTTCAACACCCGCCGCTTTCAGCACAGAGGTGATCTGGTCTGCGTAGCCGTTGTTGAACAGGAAGCGGTCAGTCACGATGAGCGCACGTTTGTGGCCATCAGTAATCACTTCATCCAGCGCGATGGGCAGAGAGCCACGGCGGAAGTAGATAGATTTCGGAAGTTTGTGCCACAACATGTTTTCAGCTCGCTTAGCAACGGTTTTCTTGTTGATCAGGTGTTTCGGACCAACGTTTTCAGAGATGGAGTTACCACCCCAGGAACCACAACCCAACGTCAGGGAAGGTGCGAGTTTGAAGTTGTACAGGTCGCCGATACCACCCTGAGAGGCCGGGGTGTTGATCAGGATACGCGCGGTTTTCATCATCTGACCGAAGTAAGCAACGCGTTCTGGCTGGTTATCCTGGTCAGTGTACAGGCAAGAGGTGTGACCGATACCGCCCATTGCGACCAGTTTTTCTGCTTTTTCTACCGCTTCTTCGAAATCTTTCGCACGATACATCGCCAGAGTCGGAGACAGTTTTTCGTGTGCGAACGGTTCGCTTTCGTCAACGACCGTAACTTCACCGATCAGAATCTTGGTGGTTTCTGGTACGGAGAAGCCTGCCAGTTCAGCGATTTTGTAGGCTGGCTGACCGACGATAGCGGCGTTCAGAGCGCCATTTTTCAGGATAACGTTTTGAACCGCTTTCAGCTCCTGGCCCTGCAGCATGTAGCCGCCGTGGCTGGCGAATCGTTCGCGAACGGCATCATAGACGGAATCAACAACGACAACAGACTGTTCAGAAGCACAGATTACGCCGTTATCGAAGGTTTTAGACATCAGAACAGACGCCACAGCGCGTTTGATATCCGCGGTTTCGTCGATAACAACAGGGGTATTACCTGCGCCTACGCCGATAGCCGGTTTACCGGAGCTGTATGCTGCTTTAACCATGCCCGGACCGCCAGTGGCGAGGATCAGGTTAATATCCGGGTGGTGCATCAGCGCATTAGACAGTTCTACGGAAGGTTGATCGATCCAGCCAATCAGATCTTTCGGCGCGCCGGCAGCGATAGCTGCTTGCAGAACGATATCTGCCGCTTTGTTGGTTGCCTCTTTAGCGCGCGGATGCGGAGAAAAGATGATGGCGTTACGGGTCTTCAGGCTAATCAGCGATTTGAAGATGGCGGTAGAGGTTGGGTTAGTGGTTGGAACGATACCGCAAATAATGCCGATAGGTTCAGCAATGGTGATGGTCCCGAAGGTGTCGTCTTCAGACAGCACGCCGCAGGTTTTTTCATCTTTATAAGCATTGTAAATATATTCAGAAGCGAAGTGGTTTTTAATCACTTTATCTTCGATGATACCCATACCGGATTCGGCGACGGCCATTTTGGCCAGCGGAATGCGGGCATCAGCGGCGGCCAGAGCGGCGGCGCGGAAGATTTTGTCGACCTGTTCTTGAGTGAAACTGGCATATTCACGCTGGGCTTTTTTTACACGCTCTACGAGTGCGTTAAGTTCAGCGACATTAGTAACAGCCATAATGCTCTCCTGATAATGTTAAACTTTTTTAGTAAATCATCTGCGCGATACGTGAGTATAGACAGATCGACGATACTTTGTATAAATGCCTGAAATTCAGGTGGTTACTTAACGTCCGTTTCGCTCTGATTTACTAAAAGAGCTTCTGCGTTAGTATCATTTAACTCTAACGCGTTACGTCCAGGTGGCGTAAGCAAGATTACTCACTTCTGAGTAGCGATTGTGTGATCTAAATCAAGATTACGCAAAGCTGACACCTTTCAGCAGGCCATTTTAGCCTTTTATGTAAATTGTTAAGAAATCGTTGTCATGAAGAGTAAGTGGATTAGCATAACGAGTACATATAAATAACAGCGATGAATGGATGAAATTAGGTGTAGATAAGAGGTGAACTATGCGAATAAAAGGCGTATCTTCTGCGCGTTTTGATCATTAACGAACATTGACTTCATCCGGCTAACGCTTCGGAGCTAACCGTGATTCAACCGCTTTTTGATTTTCCTGTTTACTTTAAGTTTTTTATCGGGCTCTTTGCGCTGGTTAACCCGGTGGGGATTATTCCCGTTTTCATCAGCATGACCAGCTACCAGACGGCCACGGCGCGTAATAAAACTAACCTCACCGCGAATCTGTCGGTCGCGATTATCTTGTGGAGTTCCTTATTCCTCGGAGATGGCATCCTGCAGTTGTTTGGTATTTCTATTGATTCGTTCAGAATTGCGGGCGGTATCCTGGTTGTCACCATTGCAATGTCGATGATCAGCGGGAAGCTGGGGGAAGATAAACAAAACAAGCAAGAAAAGTCAGAGACGGCCATACGCGAGAGCATTGGCGTTGTGCCGTTAGCGCTGCCGTTAATGGCGGGGCCAGGGGCGATTAGCTCCACTATCGTCTGGGGGACGCGTTATCACAGCATCGCGCATTTGCTTGGTTTTTCAGTTGCTATTGCGCTTTTTGCGCTTTGCTGCTGGGGCGTGTTCCGTATGGCGCCGTGGCTGGTTCGTTTGCTGGGGCAAACCGGTATCAACGTTATTACCCGAATCATGGGGCTGTTGTTAATGGCGCTCGGCATCGAATTTATTGTCACAGGAATAAAAGGTATTTTCCCCGGCTTGCTCAACTAAACTCCCACCTGTTGATTTACAGGCGGCGCCCTAAGGGGGCCGCCTTGTGACATTCCCAGTGACATTCCCACGTAACACTTCTTACTTTGATAAGCATTCAGCGTTTTAATGATAAAAAATACTAATATAATCTAACGATATTTATTTTTATTAATCAATCTATTATCAACATTACTGAGTCGGTGAGATGCGGTAGGTCTGTTATTTTATTCACACCATACTCTGGGGCTTGATGAAGGATTATTGAAATGTTATTAGTTGTTTCAGCTCCATCGTAGATGAATGTGCTAAATAATGAGCATTTGTTAAATGTGTGTGTGTTTTATGGCGCAGGCATATCCTACAGAGTGACAAAGAGATGCTTTTCTGGCAACTCATTGATGAAAAACAATAAATTGAATTTTTTAACATTCTTTAACTGTTTTTCTGGGCAGGAAATTTTCCATAAAAGAGAATTGGTTAACAAAATTGTAAAATGAATTGGCGGTTCAGAAACGCATTTGATACTTTTCGGCCAAACATTTTGCAGAAGATTTCACATTGTTGATAACTATTTTCATTTAGATGGTTGACAGAAGTAACGTGCGACGTGGGCAGGTACGTCGTATACCGAATCGACGAAAGGCGATCGAACGAATCGTCAGAAAATAAATAAAGTCGGTGATAGCAAAAGCAGTGACAGACCTGGCAGTACACCACCAGTGCTGTACAGGAACCCTGACGGGATTAAACAGGCTGGTAAAAACCAGTAATTATAATGAGTGGAGTACAAACACAATGTCTAACATCACGAAAAAAAGTTTGATTGCAGCGGGAATACTCACTGCGCTCATCGCCGCCAGCGCCGCGACTGCGGCAGACGTGCCCGCCGGCGTTCAGTTAGCCGACAAGCAAACGTTGGTACGTAATAATGGATCAGAAGTGCAGTCTCTCGACCCGCATAAAATTGAAGGCGTGCCGGAATCGAACGTCAGCCGTGACCTCTTCGAAGGCTTATTAATTAGTGATGTCGAGGGGCATCCTTCACCGGGCGTCGCGGAGAAATGGGAAAATAAAGATTTTAAAGTCTGGACATTCCATCTACGTGAAAATGCGAAATGGTCAGATGGTACGCCCGTCACCGCCCATGATTTCGTTTATAGCTGGCAACGCCTGGCCGATCCTAATACGGCATCGCCGTACGCCAGCTATCTGCAATACGGTCATATCGCTAATATCGATGACATTATCGCCGGTAAAAAACCCGCCACCGATCTGGGGGTAAAAGCGCTTGATGATCACACCTTTGAAGTGACCTTAAGTGAGCCGGTGCCTTATTTCTACAAATTGTTGGTCCACCCTTCAGTGTCTCCTGTACCGAAATCAGCGGTCGAAAAATTTGGCGATAAATGGACGCAACCGGCCAATATTGTCACTAACGGCGCTTATAAGTTAAAAAACTGGGTGGTGAACGAACGTATCGTGCTGGAGCGTAACCCGCAATACTGGGATAACGACAAAACCGTCATCAATCAGGTAACTTATTTGCCTATCTCTTCGGAGGTGACGGATGTCAACCGCTACCGCAGCGGCGAGATCGATATGACTTATAACAATATGCCGATCGAATTATTCCAGAAACTGAAGAAAGAGATCCCGAATGAAGTTCGCGTAGACCCTTATTTGTGTACCTATTATTACGAAATTAATAATCAAAAAGCGCCATTTAACGATGTCCGCGTGCGTACCGCGCTGAAACTGGCGTTAGATCGCGACATTATTGTTAATAAGGTTAAAAATCAGGGCGATTTACCCGCTTATAGCTACACGCCGCCATATACCGATGGCGCAAAACTGGTAGAGCCTGAGTGGTTCAAATGGTCCCAGCAAAAGCGTAATGAAGAAGCGAAGAAATTGTTGGCTGAAGCCGGCTTTACGGCGGATAAGCCCTTAACATTCGACCTGCTGTATAACACCTCCGATCTGCATAAAAAACTGGCCATTGCCGTGGCGTCTATCTGGAAGAAAAATCTGGGCGTCAATGTGAATCTGGAGAATCAGGAATGGAAAACCTTCCTGGATACCCGTCATCAGGGCACCTTTGATGTTGCCAGAGCCGGGTGGTGCGCAGATTATAATGAACCGACCTCGTTCCTGAATACTATGTTGTCCGACAGTTCAAATAACACCGCGCATTATAAGAGCCCGGCGTTTGATAAGCTGATTGCCGACACGCTGAAAGTGGCGGACGATACACAGCGCAGCGAACTGTACGCTAAAGCGGAGCAGCAGTTAGATAAAGACTCGGCTATTGTGCCGGTGTATTACTACGTTAACGCGCGCCTGGTGAAACCCTGGGTGGGCGGGTATACCGGTAAAGACCCGCTGGATAATATTTATGTGAAAAACTTATATATTATCAAACATTAATGGCAAGACATGGGACAACTGCGGTTGTCCCATGGTGTCTTTTTTCATCGCACTATAACTTTCCCTGGCGGATCTGTTTGTCACGTCCGGGAAGTAAAGGCACAGGCCAGAAGGTACGGGCAATGTTGAAATTTATTTTACGCCGCTGTCTGGAAGCGATTCCGACGCTGTTTATTCTTATTACCATCTCTTTCTTTATGATGCGCCTCGCGCCGGGGAGTCCTTTTACCGGCGAGCGCGCATTGCCGCCGGAAGTGCTGGCCAATATTGAAGCAAAATATCATCTGAACGATCCCATCATGACGCAGTACTTCAGCTACCTGAAGCAGCTGGCGCATGGCGATTTTGGACCATCGTTTAAATACAAAGATTACACGGTCAACGATCTGGTTGCCGCCAGCTTCCCCGTTTCGGCGAAACTTGGCGCCGCCGCTTTTTTGCTGGCGGTCATTATTGGTGTCAGCGCTGGCGTGATTGCCGCGCTAAAGCAAAATACGCGATGGGATTATACGGTGATGGGATTTGCCATGACCGGCGTCGTTATCCCCAGTTTTGTGGTAGCGCCGCTACTGGTGATGGTCTTTGCGATAACCTTGCAATGGCTGCCTGGCGGCGGCTGGAACGGCGGGGCGTTAAAATTTATGATCCTGCCGATGGTCGCGCTTTCACTGGCCTATATTGCCAGCATCGCTCGTATTACACGCGGCTCGATGATTGAAGTTCTGCATTCGAACTTTATTCGTACCGCGCGGGCAAAAGGATTACCGATGCGCAGAATCATCTTCCGCCATGCGTTAAAACCTGCGCTGCTGCCGGTTTTATCCTATATGGGGCCAGCCTTTGTCGGCATTATTACCGGCTCAATGGTGATTGAAACGATTTATGGCTTACCGGGCATTGGGCAGCTTTTCGTTAATGGCGCGCTCAACCGCGATTACTCGCTGGTGTTAAGTTTGACCATTCTAGTCGGGGCGCTGACCATATTATTTAACGCCATTGTCGATGTGCTCTATGCCGTTATCGACCCGAAAATTCGCTATTGATACTGGAGCTCGCGATGATGTTAAGTAAGAAAAACAGCGAGACGCTGGAAAATTTCAGTGAAAAGCTGGAGGTGGAAGGCCGCAGCCTTTGGCAAGATGCCCGTCGGCGCTTTATGCATAACCGTGCGGCGGTGGCTAGTCTTATTGTCCTGTTTCTGATAGCCCTGTTCGTGACAGTAGCGCCTATGCTGTCGCAATTTACCTATTTCGATACCGACTGGGGCATGATGTCCAGCGCGCCGGATATGGCGTCCGGCCACTATTTCGGCACTGACTCTTCCGGGCGCGATCTGTTGGTGCGCGTTGCCATCGGCGGGCGTATCTCATTGATGGTCGGGATTGCCGCCGCGCTGGTGGCGGTCATTGTCGGAACGCTGTATGGCTCGCTGTCCGGGTATCTGGGCGGCAAAATTGATTCTGTGATGATGCGTTTGTTGGAGATCCTCAACTCGTTCCCGTTTATGTTCTTTGTGATTTTGCTGGTGACGTTTTTTGGGCAGAACATTCTGTTGATTTTCGTCGCCATCGGCATGGTCTCCTGGCTTGATATGGCGCGTATCGTGCGTGGCCAAACCCTAAGTCTTAAACGTAAAGAGTTCATCGAAGCCGCGCAGGTGGGTGGTGTGTCGACCGCCAGCATTGTGATCCGCCATATTGTGCCTAACGTCCTGGGCGTAGTAGTAGTGTATGCATCGTTGCTGGTGCCCAGCATGATTCTGTTTGAGTCTTTCCTCAGTTTCCTGGGGCTTGGGACGCAGGAACCGTTAAGCAGTTGGGGAGCGTTGTTGAGCGATGGCGCAAATTCAATGGAAGTCTCACCGTGGCTGCTGCTGTTTCCGGCTGGCTTTCTCGTGGTGACGTTATTCTGTTTTAACTTTATTGGCGATGGCCTGCGTGATGCCCTCGACCCGAAAGATCGTTAAGGAGTACAGCCATGAGCTTATCAGAAACCGCAAGCGCGACTCAGGCGCAGCAACCGGCGAATGTACTGCTGGAGGTAAACGATCTTCGTGTTACGTTCGCTACGCCTGATGGCGATGTGACGGCGGTCAACGATCTGAACTTTACGCTTCGCGCTGGAGAAACGTTAGGTATTGTTGGCGAGTCTGGATCGGGGAAATCGCAAACGGCGTTCGCATTAATGGGACTGCTGGCGACGAATGGTCGAATCGGCGGTTCTGCGACCTTTAACGGACGTGAAATTCTTAATCTACCTGAGCGCGAACTGAATACGCTGCGCGCAGAACAGATTTCGATGATTTTTCAGGACCCGATGACCTCGCTAAATCCTTATATGCGTGTTGGGGAGCAGTTAATGGAAGTCCTGATGCTGCATAAAGGAATGAGCAAAGCGGAAGCTTTTGAAGAGTCCGTCAGAATGCTGGATGCCGTAAAAATGCCGGAAGCGCGCAAACGGATGAAAATGTACCCGCACGAATTTTCCGGCGGAATGCGTCAACGTGTGATGATTGCGATGGCGCTGTTGTGCAGGCCGAAACTGCTTATTGCCGATGAGCCTACCACCGCGCTTGATGTTACCGTGCAGGCGCAGATTATGACCTTGCTTAATGAGCTAAAGCGCGAATTTAATACCGCCATTATCATGATTACCCACGATCTGGGCGTGGTCGCGGGTATTTGCGATAAGGTCCTGGTAATGTATGCCGGGCGTACCATGGAATACGGTAAGGCGCGCGATGTCTTTTATCAGCCCGTTCATCCGTATTCGATAGGCCTGCTTAATGCGGTGCCACGTCTGGATAGCGAGGGGGCTGAAATGCTGACGATTCCGGGCAATCCTCCCAATTTATTGCGTTTGCCTACAGGTTGTCCGTTCCAGCCGCGTTGTCCTCATGCGATGGAGATCTGCAATAATGCGCCGCCACTTGAAGCGTTCAGTCCTGGTCGTTTGCGCGCCTGTTTTAAACCGGTGGAGGAACTGCTATGAATGCTGTGATTGAACAACGTAAAGTTCTCCTCGAAATCGCCGATCTGAAAGTCCATTTTGATATCAAAGAAGGGAAGCAGTGGTTCTGGCAACCGCCGAAAACCCTGAAAGCGGTGGACGGCGTTACGCTACGCCTGTATGAAGGCGAAACGCTGGGCGTGGTGGGCGAATCCGGCTGCGGCAAGTCGACGTTTGCACGCGCCATTATTGGTCTGGTGAAGGCGACAGACGGTAAAGTCGCCTGGCTGGGAAAAGATCTGTTGGGCATGAAAGCGGATGAGTGGCGCGAGGTGCGCAGCGATATCCAGATGATTTTCCAGGACCCGCTGGCGTCACTCAACCCGCGAATGACGATTGGCGAAATTATCGCTGAACCGCTGCGCACTTATCATCCTAAGCTTTCGCGCCAGGACGTGCGTGACCGCGTGAAAGCCATGATGCTGAAAGTGGGGCTGTTGCCGAACCTCATCAACCGTTATCCCCATGAGTTTTCCGGGGGGCAGTGCCAGCGCATCGGTATCGCCAGGGCGTTGATCCTGGAACCTAAGCTCATTATTTGCGATGAGCCGGTGTCGGCGCTGGACGTTTCTATTCAGGCGCAGGTGGTGAATTTGCTCCAGCAGTTACAGCGAGAGATGGGGCTGTCGTTGATTTTTATTGCGCACGACCTGGCGGTCGTAAAGCACATATCCGATCGTGTCCTGGTGATGTATCTCGGTCATGCGGTAGAATTGGGCACCTATGATGAGGTGTATCATAATCCACTGCATCCTTATACCAAAGCGCTGATGTCGGCGGTACCGATTCCCGATCCCGATCTGGAGCGAAATAAGAAGATACAATTGCTGGAGGGCGAATTACCTTCGCCCATTAACCCGCCTTCCGGCTGCGTGTTCCGTACACGCTGTCCGATAGCCGGGCCAGAATGCGCGCAAACGCGACCGGTGCTGGAAGGGAGTTTTCGCCATGCCGTTTCCTGCCTTAAAGTAGACCCGTTATAATCGCAAGGGCTGACAATTCGTCAGCCCTTCTTTTAGGTGAGGTTACCGTGTCACTTTCTTTGTCGTCGGTTCGCCGTCGTCTTTATCATAATCTGTTCGATTTGACTACGCGCTCAGGTCGCCGTTTTGAAGGGTTATGCGCGCTGTTTGCGCTGCTCAGCGTACTGGTCATTTTTGTTGAATCAGGCGTAGGAACGGAATATCACCTGACATTTGATGAATGGCATATTTTTGTCTGGCTGGAGCTCTGCGTTACCCTGATATTTACCGGTGAATACTTGCTCAGACTGTTTAGCTGGCCCGAACCGGCAAAATACGTTTTTAGTTTCTGGGGATTTATTGATCTGGTGACGATTTTGCCGCTGTACGTCATGTGGCTGTGGCCGGAAATTAGCCTGAACTATATGTTTGCCTGGCGTGCTATGCGAGCGATTCGCGTGCTGCGTATTCTTAAACTGCTACGCTTTATGCCATCCCTGCGCGTATTCTGGAGCGCCATTATTAGCGCGCGTCATCAGCTTATTCTGTTCTATTCATTTATTGCGATCGTGATGATTATTTTCGGGGCCCTGATGTATCTTATTGAAGGACCGAAATATGGCTTCACGACGCTTAATGCCTCGGTGTATTGGGCGATAGTGACAGTCACAACCGTGGGGTACGGTGATATTACGCCGCATACGCCGCTGGGACGCATTGTCGCGTCGGTGCTTATTTTGATTGGCTATTCGGTGATTGCAATTCCTACAGGACTGATTACCACGCACATGAGCAGCGCGTTTCAAAAACGTCACTGGCAGCGAAAATGTCCGCAGTGCCAGCAAAGCCAGCATGAACATAGCGCGCAATATTGTAACCGATGCGGCAGTAAGCTACCGGATTAAACAGGCTTGCCGGAGGGCGCAATCAAACGCCATCCGGCCTGAACCGCTTATTCGCGCCAGAGAATATGGCACAGCTTGTGGTCCTTTTCCCGGCACAGCAGAACGCGGGCAAAAATGTCGTTAATTTCGCCGTCTTCGGTATCCGCCAGGCCAATAATCACCTCGGCAAAAAAGTCTGGATTCAGGTCAAAATCGACGTGCTCTTGCCAGTCTTCAGCGGGATCAAACAACTCCGCGCCGCCGCGCTCCTCGAATTGCAAATTGAACAGAATGATATCAGCCGGATCAAGATTATCCGCCGCCAGCTCAAGAAAAATATCGTAAGCCTGCTCAAGCGTTTCGTCTTCAGTCAGGCGATTGTTCAGATCCATTTCCATAGTGACTACCTGTTTACTCATGTTGGTCACGTTTTACAGCAATGGACTAAAGAAGTAAAACAATCGCTCGGTAATACGCTGCCATAGCGGACGTTTTACCCACAAACGCGCATCTAACAGGCGGGAGCGCGAGATATAATCGTCCTGTACCGCAGCCAGATCGGCGCCGAAACCTGTATCATCAATGACCAGCGTAATCTCGAAATTAAGCCACAGGCTACGCATGTCGAGATTCACGGTGCCGACCAGGCTCAGTTCGCCATCGACCAGCACGCTTTTGGTATGCAACAGCCCGCCTTCGAACTGATAGATTTTCACGCCCGCCGCCAGTAACTCGCTGAAAAAGGCGCGACTGGCCCAGCCGACGAGCAGTGAATCGTTTTTACGGGGCAGGATAATACTGACATCCACGCCGCGCTGCGCAGCGGTACAAATGGCGTGCAGCAGATCGTCGCTGGGGACGAAATATGGCGTGGTCATAATTAAATATTCGCGCGCAGCATAGGTGGCGGTTAATAGTGCCTGGTGAATGAGATCTTCCGGAAAACCAGGACCGGAAGCAATGGTATGAATGGTATGCCCGCTGGCCTGTTCAAACGGCATAATATTCACGTCCGGCGGGGGAGGCAGAATGCGTTTACCCGTCTCGATTTCCCAATCGCAGGAGTAAACAATCCCCATTGCTGTCGCCACGGGGCCCTCCATTCGCGCCATCAAATCGACCCATTGCCCAACGCCGGCATCCTGTTTGAAAAAACGCGGGTCCACCATATTCATACTGCCGGTATAGGCGATGTAATTGTCAATCATCACCATTTTACGGTGCTGGCGAAGATCCATACGGCGTAAAAAGACGCGCATCAGATTCACCTTCAGCGCCTCTACGACTTCAATGCCAGCGTTACGCATCATGGCCGCCCAGGGGCTGCGGAAGAAAGCGACGCTACCCGCGGAATCCAGCATAAGCCGGCAGTGGATGCCGCGGCGGGCGGCGGCCATTAACGATTCAGCGACCTGATCCGCCATGCCGCCTGGCTGCCAGATGTAAAACACCATTTCGATATTATGCCGCGCCAGTTGGATATCGCGAATAAGCGCCTGCATGACATCATCGGAGTCGGTAAGCAATTGCAACTGGTTGCCTTTGACGCCCGCAATCCCCTGACGTCGTTCGCACAGCTTAAACAAGGACGATGCGACGCTACTGTTTTCTTGCGCGAAAATGTGTTTACAGGCTTTGAGGTTATTCAACCATTTGGCGGTAGACGGCCACATGGCGCGGGCACGCTCGGCGCGACGTTTGCCTAAATGCAATTCGCCCACGGACAAATAGGCGATGATCCCGACCAGCGGAAGGATATAGATGATTAATAACCAGGCCATTGCGGAGGGAACTGCGCGCCGTTTCATTAGAATACGTAATGTGACGCCGGCAATGAGAACCCAGTATCCCAAAATGACCAGCCAACTCACCACGGTGTAGAAGGTTGTCATAACTTTAAAAATCCTTTAGAAAGCGTGTTGTTAAGAGTTTACGCGTCAGGATTCACATGGCAAATAAAAACACGGGAAAAGCGCTGGTCTGCATCCGGCGAGGGGGTATAATGGCGCTTCTGTTACAGTGAGAGTCGTAAACATGAAGCGTAGTAGAACGGAAGTGGGGCGCTGGCGAATGCTACGTCAGGCGAGCCGCCGTAAAGCGCGTTGGCTTGAAGGGCAATCACGCCGTAATATGCGTATCCATACCATCAGGAAATGCATCTTTAATCGTCAGCGTAATTCATTACTCTTTGCGATTCACGGTGTGTGAGCCAGTAAGGGCACCGTATGCGGTGCCCAACAGGCCATCCTCTTTAAAAGATCTTCTTATATGGTTTGACCGAAACCTGCGCATAGACGCCCGCTGCGACGTAGGGGTCCGCATCAGCCCAGGATTGCGCTGCTTCTAAAGATTCAAATTCAGCAATCACCGTTGACCCGGTAAATCCGGCTACCCCAGGATCGTTACTGTCCACAGCGGGCATCGGCCCGGCAGTTAATAATCGCCCTTCATCATGCAGAAGTTGCAGGCGCGCCAGATGCGCGGGCCGTACCGAGAGGCGTTTTTCAAGCGAGTTGGCATTATCCTGAGCGTAAATAACATACAGCACGGGTAGAGCTCCTTAATCGGTAAAAGTTGCTGATTACGTTATTGGAAAGGGCCTTTATCTGCAATGTAAAGATACCGACTTTGTTAAACATGCACATTTTGTGTGGTGTTTTTGTGCGATATCATCTTTTAAATGCCGCTATCGGCAATGCCTTATTGAATATGATTGCTATTTGCATTTAAAATTCAGCTCTGGTTTTTCAACTGAAACGATTATGACTTCAATGACCCTTGATTTACCTCGTCGCTTTCCCTGGCCGACACTCCTTTCCGTAGGCATTCATGGTGCTGTAGTGGCGGGTTTGCTCTATACCTCGGTACATCAGGTTATTGAATTGCCTGCGCCAGCGCAGCCTATCACGGTGACAATGGTTTCACCCGCTGACCTGGAGCCGCCCCAGGCGGTTCAGCCGCCGCCGGAGCCGGTGGTTGAACCCGAACCGGAGCCAGAGCCGATCCCTGAACCGCCTAAAGAAGCGCCCGTGGTGATTGAGAAACCCAAACCTAAGCCAAAACCCAAGCCGAAACCGAAACCGGTGAAAAAGGTTGAAGAGCAGCCGAAGCGCGAAGTCAAACCGGCCGAGCCGCGTCCTGCCTCACCGTTTGAAAATAGCGCCCCGGCGCGGCCAACAAGCAGCACCGCGTCGGCGACCAGCAAGCCGGCGGTGAGCGTGCCCACTGGACCTCGCGCTCTGAGCCGTAACCAGCCGCAGTATCCGGCGCGAGCACAGGCGTTACGTATTGAAGGCCGCGTAAAGGTGAAGTTTGACGTGACCTCTGCTGGGCGAGTGGAAAATGTACAGATTCTGTCCGCGCAGCCGGCCAATATGTTTGAGCGTGAAGTTAAGAATGCGATGCGCAAATGGCGCTATGAAGCAGGCAAGCCGGGTTCCGGGCTGGTGGTCAATATTATCTTCCGTCTGAACGGTACGGCGCAGATTGAGTAACTCTGGCGCCGCCAGTAGGAATATTACCATCACCTGCTGGCGGCGTAAGCGGGTATACTTAACCCTGAACCGGGAGCGGGCGAGGTTTACCGTCCGGATCGACGGCAACATAAATAAACAGCGCCTCGGTGGCCTTGTAGCGCTGTCCAATCGGTTCTGACGCGACTTTTTTCACCCAGACTTCAATATTGATGCTAATAGACGTCGTGCCGCGTTTAACGCAGCGCGCGTAGCAGCATACGACATCGCCAACCGCGACGGGGCGCAGAAATGTCATTCCTTCCACGCGTACGGTTACAACCCGACCGTGCGCGATCTCTTTGGCCAGTATCGCGCCGCCAATATCCATTTGCGACATCAGCCAGCCGCCAAAAATATCGCCGTTCGCATTGGTATCGGCAGGCATGGCCAATGTACGTAAAACCAGCTCGCCCTGAGGAGTATTATCCATTGTTGTCATTGTAAAACCGACTATCAGAAAAAATTACAGCCGCGATGCTACTATGAATTTTGTGTGGAGAATAGTGGGAATAAAGGTACTGACGGGAAAGCGCAGGGCGTAAAGGCGAAGAAAATATCGCCAGGCGTTCGCAGTCTGGCGATGATAAGTTACGGGAGGGTTATGATTTATCTTCCTGTGGCAGATGCCGGTAGATATAGACGCCGCTCAGCAGGGTAAAAATGAGCGTCAGCGCCGTGAGTCCAAAGACCTTAAAGTTGACCCAGATATTTTGCGGCAACCAGAAGGCGATATAAATGTTAGCCAGACCGCATACAATAAAAAACAGCGCCCACGCCAGATTCAGCTTTGACCAGACCTGCTGCGGCAACGCCAGTTCTTTACCTAACATACGTTGGATTAACGGTTTTTTCATCACCCACTGGCTTATTAACAGCGCGCCGGCGAACAGCGCATAAATAACCGTCACCTTCCATTTAATAAATTCATCGTTATGGAAGAAGAGCGTCAGACCGCCGAAGACGGCAACCAGAACAAAGGTAATCAGCGCCATCTTCTCTATTTTCCGATAGCGCACCCAGCTATAAATCAGCACGATTGCCGTCGCGACAATCAGTGCGGAGGTCGCCGCATAGATGTCATAAAGTTTATAAAACGCAAAAAAGACAACCAGCGGTAAAAAATCCAGAAACTGCTTCATTCTTCGATTCCATCATCAACGAGCGTCGAATGCGCCGCGTAACGGCGCATTGCGGATTATTGGCGAATCAACATATACAGGCGGAATAAGTAGATAAGCAATACTGCGGAAATCAGATTGCTCAACGTATTCGCCAGTACAGCGCCTACATTTGGGGTCAGTACAGCGAAGCTGGGCGCGAACAGCAATAGCAATGTTTTAGCCAGTAACCAGCCTATCACCGCAGGCGCGACCAGTCTCATGTTAGCCCAGGCTAAACGCATACTGCTGCGCATTGCGGCAAACACGCCCATTTTCTCTTCAACCAACATCACTGGCGCAAGCGCCAGCACAATGGCCATAATAATCCCCGGAACGACAATCAGCATTATACCGATTTGCACTAACAGGGTAGTCAGAAAAATGAGAATAAACAGTTTAGGCAATGCAGGGGCGCTGGCGCCGATAGCGCGCAGCGCGCTAACCCGATGTCCCGCTGAAACTAACTGAATCATCAGGATGATACCGCCGGCCAGAATAGCGTTGCCGATAAGCCCGGAAAACGTCGAGGCGGCAGAGGCGCGCAACAGGATCTGCTGCTGCTCCGGCGTCATATTTTGTACCAGCTCAAACAGGCCAGCGCTGCCTGCCAGATGTTCTCCTTCACTGAGTTGCGCGATTTGCGCATCGCTGGGTGAAAAGGCATGACCTAAGACCACCGTGATAAATGCGCACAGCAACGAAACCAGCAAGATAGTAATAAATTGATTTCGGAAAAAATTTCCGGCGTCACGGTAAACGGACTTCGCCGTGATAGACATGCACTCTCCTTGAGTTTTGCAGGTGTTAATTTGCGGGCAATTGTACCCTGGATAACTCTACAGTGGCAGCATCAGCAGTTGTATGGAAAAGCATATCTTTGTAAAGCGGCGGTAATCCGTATCGCGCGCGGGCGCGATTGCACGCCTCATTCACTTCGCCTCCTTCGCCCGATATCGAAAATTCGCGACAGGTTGAAGGGCGGTTTTCATAAATAGCGCAACTGACATTTTCACCCGGCGTGCCAATTAGCGCTTTACAGTGCGGCTGTTTTTGGTTGGTACCGGCCATACAACGTAAAAAAGGGGTAACAGGCTCGGTTAATGATGCCGGAACGCGTCCGCTGGCATCGTCGCCTTCAGCCCAATAAAAGGAGACACGGAAATAGGCACAATAGGCACCGCATGTCATGCATGGGTTAAGAACGCTCATGATTCACCTGCAAAAAACTCACGTATCAATAGATTACAACGGAAATTAATCTGTCCCGCAGTGTTCGCGAATCTTAACGCCACGCGCCATTGTGGGACATTGATTACCTTAGCCAGCCTTTATCGCCAGGGCAACAGAGCAGACAAATATTTGCATAGCGTGAATATGTCAAAATTGATCTGAATTACTATAACCAGGATTTTCAATACAAGTTCTAAATTAATCTGGATCAATAAATGTTAAATTATAAGAACAAATGTGATCTGTGTTAGATCACTTATTACTTCATTGTGGGTATATTCATCACGCTTTTATAACCATAACGATGGAGCGGGTATGAAAAAATTTACAGTGGCGGCACTGGCGTTAACAACTCTTCTCTCAGGTAGCGCGTTCGCGCACGAAGCCGGAGAATTCTTTATGCGCGCAGGTCCGGCAACCGTCAGACCTACAGAAGGGGCGGGTGGTACGCTGGGGCATTTAAACGGGTTTGATGTGAGTAATAACACGCAACTCGGACTGACATTCACTTACATGGCGACGGACAATATCGGGGTTGAATTGCTGGCGGCCACGCCGTTCCGCCATAAGGTGGGTACGGGCGCGACGGGCGATATCGCCACGGTTCACCTGTTGCCGCCAACGTTAATGGCGCAGTGGTACTTCGGCGATTCCAACAGCAAAGTGCGTCCTTATGTCGGCGTGGGGGTGAACTACACCACCTTCTTCGATAACGACTTCAACGATAATGGTAAAAAGGCCGGGCTGTCCGATCTGAGCTTTAAGGATTCCTGGGGCGCGGCAGGGCAAGTTGGGGTAGATTACCTGATTAACCGCGACTGGTTAATTGGCGCCTCTGTCTGGTACATGGATATTGATACTACCGCCAATTATAAAATGGGCGGCGTTCAGCAGCATGACAGCGTGCGTCTGGACCCATGGGTATTTATGTTCTCGGCAGGCTATCGTTTCTAATCGCGTGATGTTGTGACGAAAAAAGACCCCGCCAGGCGGGGTCAAAAAAGGACATGACACACGGATTTTACTTGTCGGAACTCACTTGTCTTCTTTCGGTTCGCCGCAGCCTGGTTCTGCGCCAGTGAGAGGATCAACGGTGGGGTCCGATTTCGTTCTTTCGGCCATCGCTTTGAGCAGCGCCAACTGCTCGCGCGGCAATTTCACTGTCGCCAGGCCATCGCCGCCATCAACAGCAGGCATCGGTTCTGCGACATAGTTGAAGTTCTCATCGCTATTCCAGCTACCTCGCGGATCGTCGCCTTGCGACATGTTGTAGTACACGTCGGTATACTGTTCTACCGGCGGTAATTTACCCGGCGGGAAGTTGTTACGAATCGAATACAGCGCCTTTTCAAAAGAGAGCTGGTGCGCGACTTCACGGGTCATTAAGAAACTGAGCGTGTCTTTTACGCCAGGATCGTCGGTCAGATTAATCAGGCGTTCATAAATGATCTTCGCTCGCGCCTCTGCCGCGATGTTTGAGCGTAGATCGGCTGTGACTTCGCCGATAGTATCAATATAAGCCGCGGTCCACGGTACGCCGCCGGAGTTCGTCAACGCAGGGCCGCCGCCATACAGCAGAGAGGTGATATGGCTGTCATTACCATTCTGCGTCAGCGAGCGATAAAGTTCCGCTTCGCTTTCGGTGCCTTCCGCCAGCTCGCCTTTAGCGCCTTTATTAAGCATTCCTACCAGCGAGCCGATAATTTCCAGATGACTCAGCTCCTCGGTGGCGATGTCCATTAACATCTCTCTACGACCGGCATCATCATCGCTTAAACCTTGCGTGAAGTAGCGGCAGGCGGCCGCCAGTTCGCCCTGTGGGCCGCCAAACTGTTCCAACAGCAGGTTCGCTAATCCAGGATTAGGCTCGCTCACTCGCACAGTATATTGAAGTTGTTTTACGTGTCGAAACATATTGCCTCCTGCTTATTATTTATTTTTTGGCTTCAACGCCATCTGCTTCAGATCGCAGTAAAAATTGTTCTGTTGTCTGCGGAATATGTTTGATAAGCCAGTCAGCCATTTGCATTTCTTCTTTCAGAATGGCTTCAATCGTCGGAATTGAGGCAGTGTCGCCAGCTTTTTTTGCCGCCGCCAGCAGGGAGGTATAACAAGCAATTTCGAACTGCTCGAAAACATAACCGCTGATTGAGCCTTTAACAATTTCATCGGAAGGGAACATGCCACCGATAGATTGCCCCATCGCTGCCATTTTGCTCATGGAGTCTTTCAACACCGAACGGGAAATGCCATTACGGTCCAACACTTCTTCGAGCATGGTAATTTGATGTTTGGTTTCATTAATGTGCTGTTCAATTCTGGCTTTTATACCCTTCATACTTCAAGTTGCTTATGTGTTGGCTACGCTCGTTCACCCCAGTCACATAGTTATCTATGCTCCTGGGGACTCACTCCCTTGCCGCCTTTAAGCAACTCGAATTATTTTGGGTATATATCAGGATAATTTTCAATACGGCTGGCCATAGATTCAAGCATCGATTCTGCCTGTTTTTCCATGGCATGGGCGTCACGAAGCCAGTCATGATAATGTTCAGTATAATTCATTTTAAATTCCTCAATGCGTGATAATCTGCTCCGATAATAAAACTGGAATCATGCAAGCTGATAACTATAGATATTATTTCGATTTGCGTTCAGCACTTTTATTAACATTGCTGACTGCTAAATCGGTAAGTTTTAAATCAGTTTGTTTTTCCTCGTCGAGGGTTTCTTTGAGTAGTTTTAATGCTTTGCTATAGCCAAGCTGCTCGGCCAGGGTGGCTAGCGTGCCGTAGCTGGCGATTTCGTAATGCTCGACTTTTTGCGCCGCGGCGATAAGCGCTGCATCGCGTACTTCGTTTTTCTCCGTACTTTCGATGACTTCATTGGCTTCTTCAATCAGCCCTTCCATAGCGACGCATTTCATTCTTTTCAGTTTAATGCCAGATTCAGATTCGACGATCTGATCAATACGTTCAATCTGACCTTGGGTTTCTTCAAGATGAGATTGAAAGGCCTGGCTTAATTTTTCATTGGACGTAGCTCTGGCAAGTTTAGAAAGAGCCTTGGTTAATTGTTTTTCTGCACTATAGGTGTCTGAAAGTAGATGGATAAAAAGGTCTTCAACGGTTTTGATATTCATAAATCTAATTCTCCTGGGCAAAATACTGCGAGCCAGAAGACTCGCAGATTGCTTGATAAAAGCATGTGTTATATTTACATTACAGTAAATCAGGAATTATCGGATTTACGTCCGCCGTGACTATTCTGGCCACCTTTTTTACCAGCTTCAGAAGCTCGTTGCGGATCGTTTTTGAAATTCCCACCGCTATGTTGACCGCCTTTGCGGCCTGCTTCAGATGCTTTCTCACGATTCTCGGCGAAATTTCCTGAACCACCACGATGTTCGGCCATATTATTTCTCCTGTCTCGTTGTTTGCTGAAAAAATCGGTTTTTAACCGTGTCGACACACTATTAAAATTAGTTGGTTAAACCGATTAGTCAAATTGACGGAAATAGTTGTGATTTACCGCGTAAATAACGCATAAAAAATGGTTTAAAGATAATATATTCTATATTTTCTTTTAGAATAAGCGTTTTAACAGAAAATGCTTTGCATTGTCATTAATAACAAGAGTTACTATCTGCGGCCACAGAAACGTTAACACATTGTTTGTTGACATTACTTTACATAAGGGAGAGGGAAATTGACGTGAAAACGCGAGAGTTACCGGTGTGATTAGGATTTTTCTTAGCAAAAATTGACTTCAGACTTTTTGAAAGCTGGACAGGGAAAAACAGCAAAAAGATTGATGATGTACGTCTGAATCGCGATTCTGGTTCAGCGTCAACCACTCATTAAGCCGCCAGCGTTATGCTGACGGCTTAACCCGTTATGCGCGGCTGGCGGCTTTCATCGCTGAGACAAAGGACCTGAGTTCCGCCAACATCTGTTCGGGAGACGCGAGGTTTTTCTCGATAATGTTGACAATGGCTGAGCCGGAGATAGCGCCAGCCGCCCCGGCACGCACGGCCGCAGACACCTGTTCCGGCGAGGAGATACCGAAGCCCTGTAACGCAGGCGCGGCATGGTACTCTTTAAGCTTCTCAATGAGATGATGCAACGGCAATGCGCCACGGTTTTCCGCGCCGGTGACGCCCGAACGCGAAAGCAGGTAGGTGTAACCGCGGCCGTAAGATGCGACCTGGCGCAGAAGATCGTCATCCGCATTTGGCGGGCAGATGAAGATCGGCGCGATATTATGCCGTAACGCCGCCTGGCGGAAGGGGGCCGATTCTTCAACCGGGACATCTGCGACCAGCACGGAATCTACGCCAACCTGTTCACAACGGGCATAGAATGCATCTATGCCGTTATTGAACACCAGATTCGCGTACATTAGCAGGCCAATCGGAATGGTCGGGTGTTTTTCACGAATCAGCGCCAGCATTTCAAAACACTGAGCCGGCGTGACGCCAGCGGCGAAGGCGCGTAAGTTCGCATTCTGGATGGTAGGGCCATCGGCCAGCGGATCGGAGAAGGGAACCCCCAGTTCCAGAGCGTCGGCGCCAGCGTCAATCAGTGTGTCGATAATTTTCAGTGACTGTTCAATGCCAGGGTCGCCCAGAGTTACGAAGGGGACAAAAGCGCCTTCCCGGCGATCGTTGAGCTGTGCAAATAAATTTTCGTAGCGTTCCATCAGATTTCCCCTCGCGCTTTCAGGATATCGTGTACGGTAAAGATGTCTTTATCTCCGCGGCCAGAGAGATTGACCACCAGCAGTTGCTCTTTTTCCGGCTGCTCGCGCATCATTTTCAGAGCGTGCGCCAACGCGTGGGAGGATTCCAGCGCCGGGATAATTCCCTCATGGCGGCACAACGTTTTGAAGGCTTCCAGCGCCTCATCATCGGTAATGGAGACATAATCCGCGCGTCCGATGCTGTTCAGGTACGCATGTTGCGGCCCAACGGACGGGAAATCGAGCCCGGCGGAAATGGAATAGGACTCTTCAATTTGCCCGTCCGCTGTTTGCATCATCGGCGCTTTCATCCCGAAATAGATGCCAACGCGACCATGTTTAAGCGGCGCGCCATGCTCGCCGGTTTCAATACCGTGACCGCCAGGTTCAACGCCTATTAGCCCGACGCTGGTATCATTAATAAAATCCGCAAACATCCCGATAGCGTTTGAGCCGCCACCGACGCAAGCGATAACGGCATCTGGCAGACGGCCCTCTTTGTCGAGGATTTGCGCTTTCGTCTCTTCGCCAATCATGCGTTGGAACTCGCGAACGATGGTGGGATAGGGATGCGGTCCTGCCGCCGTGCCGAGCATATAGTGCGCGATTTCGTAACTACCGGACCAGTCGCGCAGCGCCTCGTTACAGGCATCTTTTAGCGTAGCGGAGCCGCTATGAACCGGGATGACCTCAGCGCCCATCAGACGCATACGGAAGACGTTCGGCGACTGGCGCTCAACGTCTTTGGCGCCCATATAGATACGGCATTTCAGACCCAGCAGGGCGCTGGCGAGCGCAGAGGCGACGCCGTGCTGACCGGCGCCGGTTTCAGCGATAATCTCGCTTTTCCCCATCCGTTTGGCCAGCAGCGCCTGACCCAGTACCTGATTGGTTTTGTGCGCGCCGCCGTGCAGTAAATCTTCGCGCTTTAAATACAACGTGGTACGCGTACCGGCGGTAATGTTCTGGCATTTCGTCAGCGCGGTGGGGCGTCCCGCGTAGTTTTTTAGCAGATCGGCGAATTGCGCCTGAAATTCAGGATCTTTTTGCGCGCTGACGAAGGCCTCTTCAAGCTGGTTCAGCGCAGGCATCAGGATCTGCGGCACATACATGCCGCCGAATTCACCAAAGTAGGGGTTGAGAAGTGTTGTCATGTTTTTTCCTTAATATGCGCGCAGTGTCTGAAAAACCGAGGCCAGAAGACGAGCATCTTTGATGCCCGGCTGTGACTCCACACCTGAATTAAAATCGAGACCGGCACAGCCGACTTGCGCCGCCTGGACGCAGTTATCGGCCGCCAGCCCGCCCGCCAGTAACACATTATCCAGCGATTGTCTCTGTAGCAGTGACCAGTCGAAGCGCTGCCCGCTGCCGCCTTGCCCATTGTCAAAAATGTATTTATCAACATGGTGATAATCGCGTGCGGGAAGGGCATCGCTAACGCTCAACGCCTTCCAGATTTGCACATTGCGCGGCAACACCTCGCGCAGCGCGTTGACATACGCCTGGTCTTCGCTGCCATGTAGCTGTACGGCAGAAAGCGGCAGGACGGCAGCTTTCTGGCAAACATCGGCGATATCAGCGTCCTGGAAAACACCGACGTACTGCAATGGCGCGGCGCTTATCACTTCTCGCGCCTGCTCAACGCTAACCGCGCGCGGAGATGAGGGCACAAAAATCAACCCGCCATATATTGCACCAGCGTCACAGGCAGCTTTAGCGTCCTGGGCGCGGGTCAGGCCGCAGACTTTATTCTCGCCAAGCAGCACGCGACGGACGGCGGCGTTAAGATCGTCATGCGCCATTAACGCGGAGCCAATTAAAAAACCGTTGGCGAAGTGGCTCAGTTCGCGTACCTGACCATAGGTGTTAATCCCGGACTCGCTGATGACAGTCACGCCGTGGCCCAGTTTTGGCGCCAGCTGGCGGGTGCGATTCAAATCAATTGACAGATCGCGCAGATCGCGATTGTTGATACCTACCACTTTTGCGCCTAACGCTATCGCGCGCTCCCGTTCTTCGTCATTACTGACTTCCGTGAGCACGCCCATTTTCAGACTGTGCGCGACGGCGGAGAGTTGGCGATACTGTTCGTCATCCAGAACCGAGAGCATCAGTAAACAGGCATCGGCCTGATAGTAACGGGCAAGGTAGATCTGATACGGATCGATAATAAAATCCTTACACAGAATCGGCTGCGGCGCGCTTTGGCTAACGACCGGCAGAAAATCGAAGCTCCCCTGAAAATATTTTTCGTCGGTGAGCACCGAGATCGCCGAGGCGTAATGTTGATAAATACTGGCAATACGCGCCGGATCGAAATCATCGCGAATCACGCCTTTTGATGGCGATGCTTTCTTACACTCCAGAATAAAGGCGGTACGCGCGCCCTGGAGCGCATCATAAAAATGGCGTGTACTTGGCTGGATCTCATTTTGAAAACTGACCAGCGGCTGTTGCTGTTTGCGGGCTTCTACCCAAATCGCCTTGTCTGCGACGATTTTCGCTAAAACGGTTTGCATTATTTACCCTCTTGCCGCCAGTGCGGTGACTCTGTCATATGCGGTGCCGTTGCGCAGAACATCAAGCACGGTTTGCGCGTTGGCCTTGAGATCTTCCTGACCATGCAGACGCATCAGCATCGCCACGTTCGCGGCGACGGCGGCCTCATGCGCGGCATCGCCTTTACCTTGTAGTAACCGCGTCAGAATGTCACGGTTTTCTTCCGGCGAGCCGCCAGCCAACTGATCCTGATGGTAAGGCGTCAGGCCAAAATCCTCCGCCGTCAGTTGATAGCTTTTAATTTCGCCATCATGCAGCTCCGCGACAATCGTCGGCGCATGGAGTGAAACCTCATCCATGCCGCCGCTATGTACCACCGCCGCACGCTGATAGCCCAGTACCTTTAAGGTTTCCGCAATCGGCAGCACCAGTTCCGGGCTATAGACGCCAATCAACGCCAGCGGCGGATGCGCCGGGTTGATCAGCGGGCCGAGTACGTTGAACAGGGTTCGCGTTTTTAACTGTTGGCGAACCGGCATCGCGTGACGGAATCCGGTGTGATATTTCGGCGCAAACAGGAAACAGACGCCCAGTTCATCTAACGCCTGACGTGATTTATCGGCGTTCATATCCAGATTAATACCGAACGCCGCCAGCAGATCGGATGACCCCGATTTGCTGGACACGCTACGGTTGCCGTGTTTCGCCACTTTCAGTCCACAGGCCGCTGCGACAAAGGCGCTGGCGGTAGAGATATTGATACTGTTACTGCCATCGCCGCCGGTACCAACGATATCCGCAAACAGATACTCCGGGCGCGGGAACGGGGCGGCATTTTCCAGCAACGCAGTGGCGGCGCCGGCAATTTCATTGGGATGCTCGCCGCGAATTTTCATGCTCACCAGCGCGGCGGCGAGCTGTTCAGGCTTAAGTTCGCCGCGGACGACCGCCGAAAACAACTGATGGCTCTCTTGTTGCGTCAGTGTTTGCGCCTGATAGAGTTTCTCCAGAATCGGCTGTAGGGTGTTGGTCGGTTCCAGCTTTTGCTGCGCCCAGGCTAATGTTTGCTCCAGCAGGCGCGCGCCCTGTGTCGTCAGGATGGACTCAGGATGAAATTGAAAACCGCAAACGCGATCCGCATCATGACGTACCGCCATCACCATGCCGTTGAAATGGGCGTTAATGGTCAGCCCGGCAGGAACATTACTGCCGACCAGCGAATGATAACGCGCGACCGGTAGCGGATTCGCCAGCCCGGCGAACATCGCCTGACCGTCATGCTCAATGCTGGAGGCTTTGCCATGCAGGATTTCTCCCGCCTGACCGACATAACCGCCGTAAGCTTCGACAATCGCCTGATGCCCCAGACAAATGCCGATGATCGGTAACTTGCCGCGTAGTCGGGTCAGCAGCTCCGGCATACAGCCTGCCTCGCTGGGAACGCCCGGACCGGGGGAGAGCATTAGCACCGGGTTTTTCATTGTCGCCAGGCGATCGATAAGCGTCTGCGCCGGAATATGGTTACGGTAAATCACCACGTTGTGACCGTTGGTCCGTAGCTGATCTGCCAGGTTCCAGGTAAACGAGTCGATGTTATCGAGCAGCAGAATATCAGCCATCAGAAGGTCTCCTGTGCATGATGCGCGGTGGCGATAGCACGCAATACGGCGCGCGCTTTATTACGGGTTTCATCGGCTTCAGACTGCGGAACAGAGTCCAGCACAATTCCGGCGCCCGCCTGTACGGTGGCGATACCGTTCTCCACCAGCGCGGAGCGGATAACAATACAGGTGTCCAGATCGCCGTGGGCGGTGAAGTAGCCGACCGCGCCGCCATAGCTGCCGCGGCGCTGTCCTTCCGCATCGGCAATCAACTGCATGGCGCGTACTTTCGGCGCGCCGCTCAGGGTGCCCATGTTCATGCAGGCGCGATAGGCGTGCAGCGCGTCGAGATCGTGACGCAGTTCGCCCACCACCCTGGAAACCAGATGCATCACGTACGAATAGCGGTCAACTTTAGTCAGATCGGCAACGTAGCGACTGCCCGGCGTACAGATGCGCGCCAGGTCATTGCGCGCCAGATCGACCAGCATCAGATGTTCGGAAAGCTCTTTATGGTCGGTACGCATGTCCAGCTCAATACGACTGTCGAGATCTCTGTCCAGCGTACCATCGGCGCGGCGACCGCGTGGACGGGTACCCGCGATGGGGTAAATCTCAATCTGACGACTGGCGGCGTCATATTTCAGCGAGCTTTCCGGCGACGCGCCGAAAAGCGTGAAATCATTATCCTGCATAAAGAACATATACGGGCTGGGGTTGCTCTTTTTCAGCACGTAGTAGGCAGCCAACGGCGACGGGCAGGGCAGTGAAAAGCGGCGCGACGGCACCACCTGAAATATCTCCCCCGCGCGGATGGCTTTTTGCAACTGGCGTACCACCGCGCCGAACGCGTCATCGCTCTGATTGCATTCACAGCGCATGTCCGGCACCGGCGTCACCGGCAACGGCGGCGCAGGCTGGGTTAACTGTTGGCTAAGGTACGCCAGGCGGGCGTTCAGACGCTGTTTTTCCCGGTCGCTGGCGGTGAACAGACTGGCCTGAATACGGGTGCTTTTTTTCTGATGATCTATCACCATCAGCGTTTCCGCTAAATAAAAGCAGTAGTCCGGGCAGTTATTGCCAGCCTCAAGGTGTGGCAGCGCTTCAAAGCCAGCGACCAGGTCGTAGGCAAACAGACCGCCGAAAAACATAGCCTCCCGCTCTTGCGTCGGTATGTTCACCACTCCCTGTAACAGGCGGAACGCATCAAATACCGACAGAGAGCATAAACGGGCGTCTTCATCTAATAATGGGCTGACGGGCGGGAAGCGTAGAACGCGACCGGCAGGCAGGACTTCGTTCTCCACGCCTGCGGGCAGGGCGGTATCCAGTAGCGGCAATAACGAGGCGCCATTATCAGATAACGCCTGAATAGTGACAGTGTCACCTAAAGCGGTAATGCGCAGCGCGCTATCCACCAGTAGCAGGCTTTTTAAATCGTCTTTACTGTCGATATCCGCGGATTCCAGCAGCAGCGTGGCCGGGCGATCGCCGCAGACCTGGTGAAAAAGCGCCGTAGGGTTTTCCCGGTAGGCGGCATCGCAGGTCAACAGTTCGAGCGTGGGTTTTGGTGTTTGCATGGTTATTCTCATTATTTTGTTCAAAAAAAAGCCCGCTTAACAGGCGGGCCGGGTATCGTTTGGCTGATTACAGCTGTTCATACACCGCCCGCTATCAGGAAGTGCGCCACCAACCGTGTAATGCAAATGTCGCTGCCATTTTAGATACCCTCTTCATGTGAACTTTCGTACTAGTTAACTAGTTCGATGGAATAATGTCAACACCTATTTCAGTATATTTGCCGGAACCGTTATGATGTACATGACATACCTTTATCTCTATGGGAGCCGCCTTGAGCGACACGAATTACGCAGTGATTTACGATCTGCACAGTCATACCACGGCGTCCGATGGACTGTTGACGCCAGAAACATTAGTACACCGTGCGGTAGAGATGCGAGTCGGCACGCTGGCGATTACCGATCATGACACCACAGCCGCGATTCCTGCGGCAAGAGAAGAAATTTCACGTTCCGGGCTGGCCCTGAATCTTATTCCCGGCGTGGAGATTTCAACGGTCTGGGAGAATCATGAGATTCACATTGTGGGTCTGAATATTGATATTGCGCACCCGGCAATGCGCGATTTTCTGGCGCAGCAGACAGAGCGGCGTCAGGCGCGTGGTCGGCTCATTGCGGAGCGTCTGGAAAAAGCCCATATTCCCGGCGCGTGGGAAGGGGCATTGAGACTGGCCAATGGCGGCGCGGTGACGCGCGGCCACTTCGCCCGCTTTCTGGTGGAGTGCGGAAAAGCCGCGACCATGGCGGATGTTTTTAAAAAATATCTCGCGCGTGGGAAAACCGGTTACGTTCCGCCGCAGTGGTGTACAATAGAACAAGCTATTGATGTCATTCATCATTCTGGCGGTAAGGCGGTGTTGGCCCATCCGGGACGCTACGACCTTAGCGCTAAGTGGCTGAAAAGATTAGTGGCGCATTTTGCCGACCATCACGGCGACGCGATGGAAGTGGCGCAGTGCCAACAATCGCCCAATGAACGCACCCAACTGGCGACGCTTGCGCGTCAGCATCATTTATGGGCATCGCTTGGATCTGATTTCCATCAGCCCTGCCCGTGGATTGAGTTGGGGCGTAAACTCTGGCTGCCCGCTGGCGTTGAAGGCGTATGGCAGACATGGGAACAGCCGCAAATATCACAGTGAGGGAAGTATGAGCCAGTTTTTTTATATCCATCCGGATAACCCACAGCAACGGCTGATTAATCAGGCCGTCGACATTGTGCGTAAAGGCGGTGTTATTGTTTATCCAACCGATTCCGGCTATGCCCTTGGTTGTAAAATTGAAGACAAAGGCGCAATGGAGCGCATTTGCCGCATCCGTCATCTGCCGGACGGCCACAACTTCACGCTGATGTGCCGCGATTTGTCCGAGTTGTCGACCTATTCCTACGTCGACAACGTGGCGTTTCGTCTGATGAAAAACAATACGCCGGGTAATTACACCTTTATCCTGAAGGGGACAAAAGAGGTGCCGCGCCGTCTGTTGCAGGAAAAGCGTAAAACTATCGGCCTGCGCGTACCGTCAAACCCGATTGCGCTGGCGTTATTGGATACGCTGGGTGAACCGATGCTCTCGACGTCATTGATGCTGCCTGGCAGCGACTTTACCGAGTCGGACCCGGAGGAGATTAAAGATCGGCTGGAGAAGCTGGTGGATCTGATCATCCACGGCGGTTACCTCGGTCAACAGCCTACCACGGTAATCGATTTGACCAATGACTCCCCGGTGGTGCTGCGCGAAGGCGTCGGCGATGTTACACCTTTCTTATAAGGGCGTAAGCCTGTATACTACGCGGCCTTAAAATGGCGTGGCAACGCGCCGTTCATTCTCCTGTTCGACGCCTGTGAAGGCGACACCTGAAGGAAGCTCTATGAGCGAAAAGTTACAAAAAGTGCTGGCGCGCGCTGGCCACGGCTCTCGCCGTGAAATCGAATCCATTATTGAAGCGGGACGTGTCAGCGTTGACGGTAAAATCGCCACGCTTGGCGATCGTGTTGAAGTCACTCCCGGTTTGAAAATCCGTATCGACGGTCACCTGATTTCGGTGAAAGAGTCGGCGGAACAAATTTGCCGCGTTCTGGCCTATTACAAACCAGAAGGTGAACTGTGTACCCGCAATGACCCTGAAGGGCGGCCAACCGTTTTTGATCGCTTACCGAAACTGCGCGGCGCGCGGTGGATTGCGGTAGGACGTCTGGATGTCAACACCTGCGGGCTATTGTTGTTTACCACCGACGGTGAACTGGCGAACCGCCTGATGCACCCTAGTCGTGAAGTTGAACGGGAATATGCCGTGCGCGTGTTCGGTCAGGTGGATGAATCGAAACTGCGTGATTTAAGCCGTGGCGTACAGTTGGAAGATGGTCCGGCGGCATTTAAGACCATTAAATTCAGCGGCGGCGAAGGCATTAACCAGTGGTATAACGTGACGCTGACGGAAGGGCGCAACCGCGAAGTTCGCCGACTGTGGGAAGCGGTAGGCGTTCAGGTCAGCCGTCTGATCCGCGTTCGTTACGGCGATATCCCGCTGCCGAAAGGCCTGCCGCGCGGCGGCTGGACTGAGCTCGACCTCGCGCAAACGAACTATCTGCGTGGTCTGGTAGAGCTCCCGCCGGAAACCTCGTCGAAGGTCGCCGTCGAAAAAGACCGTCGTCGTATGAAAGCGAACCAGATCCGTCGGGCGGTAAAACGCCACAGCCAGATAGCTGGCGGACGCCGCTCCGGTGGGCGTAATAACAACGGGTAATCTCTACCGTGGTTTATAGGCCGAGAGTCATCAGACAAGAGGGTTTGTGCCGGATGGCGGCGCAAACGCCTTAATCCGGCCTACGGTTAATAATCAATTCCCATCTGGGCTTTTACGCCCGCGTCAAAAGCATGTTTAACCGGACGCAGTTCGCTGACGGTATCCGCAAGATCAAGAATATCCCGGTGACAGCCGCGACCTGTAATAATCACCGTCTGGTGACCAGGGCGCGCGTTTAGCGCGCTTATGACCTCTTCCAGCGGCAAATAGTCATACGCCACCATATAGGTCAGCTCATCCAGTACCACCATATCAAGCAGCGGATCGGCCAGCATCCGTTTCCCATGCTGCCAAACGGCCATACATGCTGCGGTGTCTGCCTCGCGATTTTGCGTCTCCCAGGTAAATCCCGTTGCCATCACCTGAAATTCGACGCCATGCGGTTCCAGCAGATTACGCTCGCCGTTGGGCCAGGTGCCCTTAATAAATTGCACCACGCCTACGCTTTTACCGTGTCCTACGGCGCGGGCGGCAGTCCCGAAAGCCGCCGTGGTTTTGCCCTTACCATTGCCAGTAAACACGATAATAATACCGCGCTCTTCCTGTGCCTGGGCGACACGGGCGTCAACCCGATCTTTTACCTTCTGCTGGCGCTGCTGATAACGTTCATCACTCATTGGGCGATTCCTGGTTTACGGCCCGGTTGGGCGTCAAAGGTCATACCGGTTTTACGGCGACTGTCGTCGCCCATAAGCCACAGGTAAAGCGGCATAATATCGGCAGGCGTTTTTAATTTCTGTGGATCTTCCGTCGGAAAGGCGCTGGCGCGCATACTGGTGCGCGTGCCGCCCGGGTTAATGCAGTTAACACGCAGAGAACGGTTTTGATATTCGTCCGCCAGCACCTGCATCATTCCTTCAGTAGCAAACTTCGAGGTGGCATAGGCGCCCCAGTTGGCGCGTCCCTGACGGCCAACGCTTGATGACGTAAAGACCAGCGAGCCGGCATCGGACTTCAATAATAACGGTAACAGCGCCTGGGTAAGCATAAAGGTGGCGTTAACGTTTACCTGCATGACATCCTGCCAGATCTGCGGATCTTGTTCGCTCATTGGACCGATTTCCCCCAGTAACCCGGCATTGTGCAGGACGCCATCCAGGCGGGGATAGTGCGCGGCGATGCGGTCGGCCACTTGCCGGCACTCTTCAGCGGTGCAGGTCAGCAGATCGAGCGTAAACCACTGTGGTTGAACATGTTGCTCGTCAGCAATGTGCTGCGCGACCCGACGCAGTTTCTCTTCGTTGCGTCCCAGCAGAATCACCGTTGCGCCGTAACGCGCATACGTGAGTGCGGCTTCCCGCCCAATGCCATCGCTGGCGCCAGTGACCAGAATAATGCGGTTTTGCAATAGATCTTGTTTCGGTTGGTAATGCATGGCTACTCCTCAACGGCGTGGTGCGCCGTCCTGCCAGGTTGTCTTATCTTCGCGTTAACTTTTCGGGTTTATGCCTGAAAGCGCCTTTTTTTTCAATCAGACAGGGGCGATAACGCCGTAAAATGAACGCCTTGTCATACTTTTTCTTCCTCAACAGGCATACGGATGAAGAGAGACTGGCTTCGATGCCTGTTGTACACTGAGCGCAAGTCGCGTTATTTAATCAAGGTGGGAGTCGTGGAATTGTTGTCTGAATATGGCTTATTTTTGGCAAAAATCGTCACCGTTGTGGTGGCCATTGCCGTCATTGTGCTGCTGATCGTGAATGCTACCCAACGCAAACGTCAGCGCGGCGAGCTGCGCGTGACCAATTTGAGCGAGCAGTATCAGGAGATGAAGGATGACCTTGCTGCGGCGTTGATGGATGGCCATCAGCAAAAACTGTGGCATAAAGCGCAGAAAAAAAAGCATAAGCAGGAGGCGAAAGCCGCTAAAGCAAAAGCGAAGCTGGGGGAGATTGCGACATCGGACAAACCGCGCGTATGGGTGATAGATTTCAAAGGCAGTATGGACGCTCACGAAGTTAATGCGTTGCGCGAAGAGGTCACGGCGGTGCTGGCAGTGGCGAAACCCGGCGATCGGGCGGTTGTGCGTCTGGAAAGCCCCGGTGGCGTTGTGCATGGCTATGGCCTGGCGGCATCGCAATTGCAGCGCCTGCGTGATAAAAATATTCCGCTGACCGTGACGGTGGATAAAGTCGCGGCAAGCGGAGGCTACATGATGGCCTGCGTGGCGGAAAAAATTATCGCGGCGCCGTTCGCTATTGTGGGGTCAATTGGTGTTGTCGCGCAAATCCCGAACTTTAACCGCTTTCTCAAAAGTAAAGACATTGATATTGAACTGCATACCGCAGGGCAGTACAAACGTACCCTGACATTGTTAGGCGAGAATACGGAAGAAGGGCGGCAGAAGTTTCGTGAAGATCTCAACGAAACGCACCATCTGTTCAAAGAGTTTGTGCAGCGGATGCGTCCGGCTCTGGACATTGAACAGGTCGCCACGGGCGAACACTGGTACGGTCAGCAGGCGCTGGAGAAAGGACTGGTTGATGAGATTAACACCAGCGATGAGGTTATTCTCGGCCTGATGGAAGGGCGCGAGGTGCTGAATGTGCGCTATATGCAGCGTAAAAAACTGATCGATCGTGTTACCGGCAGCGCGGCGGAAAGCGCGGATCGGCTGCTGCTGCGCTGGTGGCAGCGTGGACAAAAGCCGTTGATGTAAACCGCTATTGCCGGATGGCATTCAGCGCCATCCGGCATGGATTAATCCACCAGGTGATACTTCTCAGACAGCACATGCGCCAGGTGTTTAAACATGTTAAACACCGCGGTGCTTTTAGGGGTCGGTAACCCTTGCTCGTCTAAAAAGTAATCGCCGCTGAAAACCAGCACGCCATTTCTCTGCGTTACGCCGGTGGCGACAATACCTGCCATCGTGTCTTCATGTGCCCGAATAATTTTGTTGGCTTCAAGCAACAGTGTTTCGCGATCGATAGGTTGCGTCTCTTTATGCATTTTTTACTCCTTAAACAAGGAGATTAGTCTACTCTGAGCACTTCTGATGGGCAAATATTCTCACAGGAAATTGATGGATTTGTCATGTTGCGTTCACTGGCAAGATTTAGTTTTGCATGCTAATAAAGTTGCGTATCGAATTTTATCAGGTACAGTGTGACGCTTTCGTCAATCTGGCAACAGAATTGCTTGACATTCGACCAAAATTCCGTCGTGCTATAGCGCGTGTGTGCAAAAAAGCCTGTTAACTCAGTCACCTGAGGGTTACATTTCGTACACAAAGCCAGTACAAGGGGTTGATATCCGCAGACGCAGAGACCATATATCGTTGTCTCGTCGCCAGTGGAAGGTGAATCAACGTGCGACGCATTCCTGGAAGAATCAACTTAGGTAAAGGTGAATATGGGTAAAGCTCTTGTCATCGTTGAGTCCCCGGCAAAAGCCAAAACGATCAACAAGTATCTGGGTAATGACTACGTGGTGAAATCCAGCGTGGGTCATATCCGTGATTTGCCGACCAGTGGCTCAGCAGCTAAAAAGAGCGCCGACTCTACCTCCACCAAAACGGCTAAAAAGCCCAAAAAGGATGAACGTGGCGCTCTCGTCAACCGTATGGGGGTTGACCCGTGGCACAACTGGGATGCGCACTATGAAGTGCTGCCCGGTAAAGAGAAGGTCGTCTCTGAACTGAAACAGTTGGCGGAAAAAGCCGACCACATCTATCTCGCAACCGACCTTGACCGCGAAGGGGAAGCCATTGCATGGCACCTGCGGGAAGTGATCGGCGGCGATGACGCGCGCTACAGTCGCGTAGTCTTTAACGAAATAACCAAAAATGCCATTCGCCAGGCGTTTGAACAGCCGGGCGAGCTGAACATTAACAGGGTCAACGCCCAGCAAGCGCGCCGCTTTATGGACCGCGTGGTAGGCTATATGGTCTCGCCGCTGCTGTGGAAAAAGATTGCCCGAGGTTTGTCGGCAGGTCGCGTTCAGTCTGTCGCGGTCCGTCTGGTCGTTGAGCGCGAGCGCGAGATTAAAGCGTTTGTTCCGGAAGAGTTCTGGGAAATTGACGCCAATACGACGACGCCGTCTGGCGAGGCGCTACCGCTACAGGTCACGCATCAGAACGACAAGCCATTCCGTCCGGTAAATCGCGAGCAGACGCTTGCCGCCGTCAGCCTGCTGGAAAAAGCGCGCTATAGCGTACTGGAGCGTGAAGACAAACCGACCAGCAGCAAACCTGGCGCGCCGTTTATCACCTCCACGCTACAACAGGCGGCCAGCACCCGGCTGGGCTTTGGCGTGAAGAGAACCATGATGATGGCGCAGCGTCTGTATGAGGCGGGCTACATCACCTATATGCGTACAGACTCCACCAACCTGAGTCAGGATGCGGTCAACATGGTGCGCGGTTATATTGGCGATAATTTCGGCAAGAAATACCTGCCGGATAACCCGAACCAGTACGCCAGCAAAGAAAACTCTCAGGAAGCGCACGAAGCGATCCGTCCTTCCGACGTTGCTGTCATGGCGGAGTCGCTGAAAGACATGGAGGCTGACGCGCAGAAGTTGTATCAACTAATTTGGCGTCAGTTTGTTGCCTGTCAGATGACGCCAGCACAATATGACTCTACTACGCTTACCATTGGCGCAGGCGAGTTCCGCCTGAAAGCGCGTGGGCGTATTTTGCGCTTTGACGGCTGGACAAAAGTGATGCCGGCGCTGCGTAAAGGCGATGAAGATCGCACATTGCCTGCCGTGAATAAGGGCGATGCGCTGACGCTACTTGAATTGACGCCTGCTCAGCACTTTACTAAACCGCCAGCCCGTTTTAGCGAGGCTTCTCTGGTTAAAGAGCTTGAGAAGCGCGGTATTGGTCGTCCGTCTACCTATGCGTCGATTATCTCGACCATTCAGGATCGCGGCTATGTTCGCGTTGAAAACCGTCGTTTCTATGCGGAAAAAATGGGTGAAATCGTCACCGATCGGCTGGAAGAAAACTTCCGCGAATTGATGAACTACGATTTTACCGCGCAGATGGAAGATAGTCTGGATCAGGTTGCGAATCACCAGGCCGAGTGGAAAGCGGTACTGGATAACTTCTTCAGCGATTTTACTCAGCAGCTCGATAAAGCCGAGAAAGATCCGGAAGAAGGGGGGATGCGTCCTAACCAGATGGTGCTGACCAGCATCGACTGTCCAACCTGTGGCCGTAAAATGGGAATTCGTACTGCCAGTACGGGGGTTTTCCTTGGATGTTCAGGTTATGCGCTTGCGCCGAAAGAGCGTTGTAAAACGACCATTAACCTGGTGCCGGAAAATGAAGTTCTGAACGTGCTGGAAGGCGACGACGCCGAAACCAACGCCCTGCGCGCCAAACGTCGCTGTCAGAAGTGCGGTACGGCGATGGACAGCTATCTGATCGATCCGAAGCGTAAATTGCATGTGTGTGGTAATAACCCGACCTGTGACGGCTACGAGATTGAAGAAGGCGAGTTCCGCATCAAAGGGTATGACGGCCCGATCGTTGAGTGTGAGAAATGTGGTTCCGAAATGCACCTGAAAATGGGGCGTTTTGGTAAGTACATGGCCTGTACTAACGACGAATGTAAAAATACCCGTAAGATCTTGCGTAACGGCGAAGTTGCGCCGCCGAAGGAAGATCCTGTTCCATTACCGGAACTGCTGTGTGAAAAATCGGACGCGTACTTTGTGCTGCGCGATGGCGCCGCAGGGATATTCCTGGCGGCCAATACGTTCCCGAAATCACGCGAAACGCGCGCGCCATTAGTCGAGGAGCTTTACCGGTTCCGCGATCGTCTGCCGGAAAAACTGCGTTATCTGGCGGATGCGCCGCAGCAGGATCCGGAAGGCAATAAAACCGTTGTTCGCTTTAGCCGCAAAACAAAACAGCAGTACGTTGCGGCGGAAAAAGAGGGGAAGGCGACGGGATGGTCAGCGTTCTTCGTCGACGGCAAGTGGGTTGAAGGCAAGAAATAACCCCTGCCAGTCGCCACAATAGTCAATCGGGCCGCGTAAGCGGCCCTTTTTTATATCCCCTTCATATTTCAAGTGGCTTATGTGTTGGCTACGGATTACTCGGCCCATCCATGGGCCCCGCCCTGACGGGCCGTCGCACGCGACGTTCAAATTTGCTCCCGGCAGATTTGTCACTCACCCCAGTCACCTGGTTATCTATGCTCCTGAGAACTCACTCCCTTGTCGCCTTTAAGCAGCTCGAATTATTTTGGGTATAGCGGTCTTATTATTTTATCGCGCTGGCTATACAGTTCAGATATAAATGATATAGTGGTTATAGTTAACACCTTTTTTATTATTAAATCGTATTAGCAGCCCAATGATGTCTGCAGATAAACGATGGCCTGATGGCGCTAATCTGGATGATGTATTATGAAATTGCAGCAGCTTCGTTACATTGTTGAAGTGGTTAATCATAACCTTAACGTCTCCTCTACCGCTGAGGGGTTGTATACTTCTCAGCCGGGGATCAGCAAGCAGGTTAGGATGCTGGAAGATGAGCTTGGCATCCAGATTTTCGCCCGCAGCGGTAAGCATCTGACTCAGGTGACGCCCGCAGGTCAGGAGATTATTCGTATTGCGCGTGAGGTGCTTTCCAAAGTCGATGCCATTAAGTCGGTCGCCGGCGAGCACACCTGGCCGGATAAAGGCTCGCTCTATATTGCCACTACTCATACTCAGGCGCGTTACGCATTGCCAGGCGTGATTAAAGGCTTCATCGAGCGTTATCCGCGCGTTTCGCTGCATATGCACCAGGGGTCGCCAACGCAGATTGCGGAAGCGGTATCGAAAGGGAACGCCGATTTCGCGATTGCCACGGAAGCGCTGCATTTATATGACGATCTGGTGATGTTGCCATGCTATCACTGGAACCGTTCGATAGTGGTGACGCCGGATCATCCATTGGCGGCAACGTCTTCCGTAACGATCGAAGCGCTGGCGCAGTATCCGCTGGTGACGTATACCTTCGGCTTTACCGGGCGTTCCGAACTGGATACCGCTTTTAATCGCGCAGGATTAACGCCGCGGATCGTCTTTACTGCAACCGATGCGGATGTGATTAAAACGTATGTCAGGTTGGGGCTGGGCGTTGGTGTCATTGCCAGCATGGCGGTCGATCCGCTTGCCGATCCTGATTTAGTGCGGATTGACGCGCACGATATTTTTAGCCACAGCACCACAAAAATTGGTTTTCGCCGTAGTACTTTTTTACGCAGCTATATGTATGATTTTATCCAGCGTTTTGCGCCGCATCTGACGCGTGACGTGGTGGATACGGCGGTGGCGTTGCGTTCTAATGAAGAAATTGAAGCGATGTTTCAGGATATAAAGCTGCCTGAAAAGTAATAGCATCGTCGGTTTGTGTCGTAGTGGCATGGCAGACAAAGCCGCCTTTTGCAATATCCCTCGAAGTATTACGGGTAATGATCAGCAAAATAGTGTTGAATTACCCGTCCCGCCAGTTTCTTTTTCCAAATAGTTATCTTGAGTCAAAAGATTGATTTATTCACTGGCAACGATTCGTAAATTGACTGGATTTTTGACTAAAGTTTATTTAGGATTTGTCTCATCTGATGATTAATTGTACCGATTGTTTGGTGCTGAAATGATAAGTGATACCGATAGCATGAGGTTAGTAATGCCTTCTGAAAACCAGGAACCGCGCCGCGACCCTGAGCTCAAACGTAAAGCATGGCTGGCGGTTTTTGTGGGTTCTGCGTTGTTCTGGGTAGTGGTAGCGCTTGTTATCTGGCGTTGGTGGGGCTAAGTGAGCATGACGTCGGAACGCGAGCGCGTGGTCGCGCCCCCGATTCAATCTTGTGACGATGATAACACCCCGGATACGACCGTTTTTCGGTCTGTTCCGCAACACTGGACGCTCACACCGCAGCAGCGGGCATTTATTGATGCTTTTGCTGATGAGGTGTCACAAAAATAATATCCGTCTTTTTATTGGCGTTACTGTTTTATTAACGCTGTCTTATTACACCGCAGCAACCGTGTGCTGAGCGCCTCTCAGTATTGATTAAACACAGTTGGTGTCGCCTATGTTAACGTCAAATATAAAGTATTGGTCATGGACTGGCGCGTTTATATTATCGCTACTGTTCTGGGCCGAGTTAATCTGGATTGCCGTCTAATCTCGTCAAAGCCCGGTAATGCGTTATTTATCGGGCTTTTTCATCTTCGCTCCTCGCCTGTTAGGTTTCTCCTCTTTTAGCAATTTGGGTTGTTATCAAAACGTTACATTTTGTTTGTGTTATCTTTAATACAACCCTGTGGAGAATCAGGGTAACGCAACCCTGTCATTTAAGGAGGAGCTATGTCGTCAACCCTACGAGAAGCCAGTAAGGATACATTGCAGGCCAAAGATAAAACGTATCATTACTACAGTCTGCCGCTGGCTGCCAAATCCCTGGGCGATATCGGCCGTTTGCCCAAATCACTTAAAGTGTTACTGGAAAACCTGTTGCGCTGGCAGGACGGCGAGTCTGTGACTGATGAAGATATTCAGGCGCTGGCCGGTTGGCTTAAAAATGCCCATGCCGATCGTGAAATTGCCTGGCGGCCCGCCCGTGTTCTGATGCAGGACTTTACCGGCGTGCCTGCCGTTGTCGACCTGGCGGCGATGCGTGAAGCCGTTAAACGCCTTGGCGGCGATACGTCGAAAGTGAACCCGTTATCGCCGGTTGATCTGGTTATTGACCACTCTGTGACGGTCGATCATTTCGGCGATGACGATGCGTTTGAAGAAAACGTGCGGCTGGAAATGGAACGTAACCATGAGCGTTATATGTTCCTGAAATGGGGAAAGCAGGCATTCAGCCGTTTCAGCGTGGTGCCGCCCGGAACCGGCATTTGCCATCAGGTTAACCTGGAATACCTGGGTAAAGCCGTCTGGAGCGAATTACAGGACGGGGAGTGGATTGCTTACCCGGACTCGCTGGTGGGGACTGACTCCCATACGACCATGATTAATGGTCTGGGCGTATTGGGGTGGGGCGTGGGTGGTATTGAAGCAGAAGCGGCAATGCTTGGTCAGCTCGTGTCGATGCTTATCCCGGATGTCGTCGGCTTTAAGTTAACCGGTAAACTTCGGGAGGGAATCACCGCTACTGACCTGGTGCTCACCGTCACGCAAATGCTGCGTAAGCATGGCGTCGTGGGTAAATTTGTTGAATTTTATGGTGATGGTCTGGATTCGCTGCCGTTGGCGGATCGCGCGACCATCGCTAATATGTCGCCGGAATATGGCGCAACCTGTGGTTTCTTCCCTATTGACGCCATCACCCTGGAATATATGCGATTAAGCGGACGTAGCGACGATCTGGTCGAGCTGGTTGAAGCCTACGCGAAGGCGCAGGGAATGTGGCGTAATCCCGGAGACGAACCGGTATTTACCAGTACGCTGGAACTGGATATGGGCGATGTCGAGGCCAGCCTGGCCGGGCCGAAACGCCCGCAGGATCGCGTAGCGTTAGGCGATGTGCCGAAAGCCTTTGCCGCCAGCGCCGAGCTGGAGCTGAATACCGCGCAAAGAGATCGCCAGCCGGTTGACTATACGATGAACGGACAGCCATATCAGCTTCCGGATGGCGCTGTCGTCATTGCCGCCATCACCTCCTGCACGAATACCTCGAATCCCAGCGTGCTGATGGCGGCGGGATTACTGGCGAAAAAAGCAGTAACGCTGGGGTTGAAGCGTCAACCGTGGGTCAAGGCTTCTCTGGCGCCGGGGTCAAAAGTGGTATCTGACTATCTGGCGCAGGCCAAACTTACGCCTTATCTGGATGAGCTCGGTTTTAACCTGGTCGGTTATGGCTGTACGACCTGTATCGGGAACTCCGGTCCGTTGCCTGAGCCTATTGAGACCGCGATTAAAAAAGGCGATCTGACGGTAGGGGCCGTGCTTTCCGGTAACCGAAATTTTGAAGGGCGTATCCATCCGCTGGTGAAAACGAACTGGCTGGCGTCGCCGCCGCTGGTGGTCGCGTATGCGCTGGCCGGAAACATGAATATTAACCTCGCGACAGACCCGCTGGGGTACGATCGTAAAGGCGATCCGGTATACCTGAAGGATATCTGGCCTTCAGCGCAGGAAATTGCCCGCGCCGTTGAACTGGTATCATCGGATATGTTCCGTAAAGAGTATGCGGAAGTGTTTGAGGGCACGGAAGAATGGAAATCGATTCAGGTTGAATCTTCCGATACCTACGGCTGGCAGTCGGATTCAACCTATATTCGCCTGTCGCCTTTCTTTGATGAAATGCAGGTCCAGCCTGCGCCCGTCAAAGATATCCACGGCGCGCGTATCCTGGCGATGCTGGGCGATTCGGTAACGACCGACCATATTTCCCCGGCCGGCAGTATCAAGCCGGACAGTCCCGCCGGACGCTATCTGCAAAATCACGGCGTTGAGCGGAAGGATTTTAACTCTTATGGATCACGGCGCGGTAACCATGAAGTGATGATGCGCGGTACGTTCGCCAATATTCGTATTCGCAACGAAATGCTGCCCGGCGTCGAAGGTGGGATGACGCGGCATTTGCCGGGTACGGAAGCGATGTCGATTTATGATGCCGCGATGCTCTACCAGCAGGAAAAAACGCCGCTGGCGGTAATTGCCGGGAAAGAGTATGGGTCGGGATCGAGCCGTGACTGGGCGGCAAAAGGTCCGCGGCTGTTAGGTATTCGCGTGGTGATCGCCGAGTCGTTCGAACGTATCCACCGCTCAAACCTGATTGGGATGGGGATCCTGCCGCTGGAGTTTCCACAGGGCGTAACGCGTAAAACGCTGGGACTGACCGGGGAAGAGGTGATTGATATCGCGGATCTGCAAAATCTGCGCCCTGGCGCGACCATTCCGGTTATGTTAACGAGAGCGGACGGCAGCAAAGAAACGGTGCCTTGCCGCTGTCGCATTGATACCGCCACCGAGCTGACTTACTACCAGAATGACGGCATATTGCACTATGTCATTAGAAATATGCTGAACTAAAGCCGTTTATCGGGCCTGCCGTAAACAGGCAGGCCCGCGCTTTAATACCGGTGGCTTACTTACTTAGCAGGTGGCCCATTTTGGCCGCTTTAGTATCGAGATAATGCTCATTATTTGGATTACGACCCACAATGAGCGGAACGCGTTCCACGATATTAATTCCCGCCTCGGTCAGTATTTCGACTTTCTTCGGATTATTGGTCAGCAGGCGAACTTCATCCACGCCCAGTAATTTGAACATATCCGCGCACAGGGTGAAATCACGCTCATCGGCGGCAAAGCCGAGCTGATGATTGGCCTCCACCGTGTCATAGCCTTGATCCTGTAACGCATAAGCGCGAATTTTATTAAGCAGGCCGATATTGCGGCCTTCCTGACGGTGGTAAATCAGAATACCGCGTCCTTCTTCCGCAATATGCGTCAGCGCGGCTTCCAGTTGAAAACCACAATCACAGCGCAGACTAAAAAGCGCGTCCCCGGTAAGACATTCGGAATGAACGCGAGCCAGTACCGGCGTTTTACCTGAAATATCGCCAAAAACCAGCGCGGCATGGTCGTGTCCGGTTGCCAGTTCTTCAAATCCCACCATCAGAAAGTCACCCAATGGGGTTGGCAGTTTGGCTTCTGCCACACGTTTAAGCTGCATGTATTTCTCCAGATTATGCTGACGCCTGCGGTGTCGTCGCCTGTTGGCTTGTATCCCGCTATTTTGCCATAAGGCGGCGGTCATCACCTAATCACTACCACGTAATTGCTCAGGAATGGCACAAATTTGTCAATTTTCCAGTCCAGCGAGAATTTTCAGTTATGATTGTGATACTTACTTATAAAAGGAGCATCCATGCTTTCAATTGCGAGGCGCACCGCGGCAGGCGCCGCCCTGTTGCTTATCATGCCGCTTGCCGTATGGGTATCAGGCTGGCAGTGGCATCCAGGACATCAGGTCTGGTGGCTAAAAACGCTATTCTGGATAACGGAAACCGTGACCAAACCCTGGGGCGTTATCACGCATGTGATTCTTTGTGGATGGTTCTTATGGTGCCTGCGATTTCGCCTGCGCGCCGCCATTATGCTGTTTGCGATTCTCGGCGGGGCGATTATCGTCGGGCAGGGCGTGAAGTCATGGGTAAAGGAACGCGTACAGGAGCCGCGGCCATTTGTGGTCTGGCTTGAAAAAACACACCATATTCCCGTCGATGAGTTCTACACTTTAAAGCGTACAGAACGCGGACATTTAGTGAAAGAGCAGTTGGCCGGGCAACAGAACATCCCCGTTTTCCTGCGTCAGCACTGGCAAAAAGAGACGGGCTTTGCGTTTCCCTCCGGACACACCATGTTTGCAGCGAGCTGGGCGCTTTTGGCCGTGGGTCTGTTATGGCCGCGCAGACGGACTTTCACCATCGCGTTTTTGTTAGTCTGGGCGACCGGCGTAATGGGCAGCCGTTTGCTTCTGGGAATGCACTGGCCGCGAGATTTAGTGGTCGCCACGCTCATCTCCTGGCTATTAGTTACCCTGGCGACCTGGCTGGCGCAGCGAATTTGCGGGCCGCTTATGCCGCCTCGTGAAGAAGCGCAAGAAATTGCTGAACGCGAGCAGGAAAGCTGACAACGGTTGATTTTCTGACTATTGCCCTTAAATCATCTGATGGCGGGCGCATTTCCATTTCGCGCGAGGCGGGAAAATGGTAATTTAGAAGGCTGGATGCGGTAAGTTGGACACGATTTATTCGCGCAAACCACATAACGGGAAGTAATGTGAAATATTTACTCATTTTCTTACTGGTATTGGCGATTTTTGTTATTTCGGTGACGCTGGGCGCGCAGAATGATCAACAGGTGACGTTTAACTACCTGCTGGCGCAAGGGGAGTATCGTATCTCCACGTTGCTTGCTGTGTTGTTCGCCGTCGGTTTTGCGATTGGCTGGCTGATTTGCGGCCTGTTCTGGCTGCGGGTCCGCGTTTCCCTTGCCCGTGCTGAACGTAAAATTAAACGACTGGAAAACAAGCTTTCGCCAGCAACCGACGTTGCGGTCCCTGCCGATTCGTCGGTTGTAAAGGAATAATCATTTATGTTGGAGTTGTTATTTCTGCTGTTGCCTGTAGCCGCTGCCTATGGGTGGTATATGGGTCGCAGAAGTGCGCAACAAACAAAACAGGATGAAGCTAACCGCCTGTCGCGCGATTATGTCGCAGGGGTTAACTTCCTGCTGAGTAACCAACAAGATAAAGCGGTGGATCTGTTCCTCGATATGCTTAAAGAGGATACCGGCACCGTTGAGGCTCATCTCACTCTCGGTAATCTGTTTCGCTCACGCGGCGAAGTCGATCGCGCCATTCGTATTCATCAAACGCTCATGGAAAGCGCTTCATTGACCTATGAACAGCGTTTACTGGCTGTTCAGCAACTGGGGCGCGACTATATGGCCGCCGGTTTATATGACCGCGCGGAAGATATGTTTAACCAACTTACCGACGAAACGGAGTTTCGCGTAGGCGCGTTACAGCAGCTCTTGCAAATCTATCAGCTAACCAGCGACTGGCAAAAGGCGATCGAAGTAGCAGAACGGCTGGTGAAACTGGGCAAAGATAAACAGCGTATCGAAATCGCCCATTTTTACTGTGAGTTAGCGTTACAGCAGATGGGCAACGACGATATGGATCGCGCGATGGCGTTGCTGAAAAAAGGTGCCGCCGCAGATAAAAATAGCGCCCGGGTGTCTATCATGATGGGGCGCGTTTATATGGCGAGAGGGGATTACGCCAAAGCGGTCGAAAGCCTGCAACGTGTGATCGTTCAGGATAAAGAGCTGGTCAGCGAAACGCTGGAGATGCTGCAAACCTGTTATCAACAGCTCGGTAAAAATGCCGAGTGGGCGGAGTTTTTACGCCGCGCCGTAGAGGAGAATACCGGTGCTGGCGCTGAGTTAATGCTTGCCGATATTCTGGAAGCGCGTGAAGGTAGTGACGCAGCTCAAGTCTATATCACGCGTCAGCTACAGCGACATCCTACCATGCGGGTGTTCCATAAGCTGATGGATTACCATCTCAACGAGGCGGAAGAAGGGCGAGCGAAAGAAAGCCTGATGGTACTGCGTGATATGGTTGGCGAGCAGGTGCGCAGTAAACCGCGGTATCGTTGTCAGAAATGCGGTTTTACCGCCTATACCTTGTACTGGCACTGTCCGTCCTGCCGGGCATGGTCGACCATTAAACCTATTCGCGGACTTGATGGGCAGTAGTATATAAAAAAAAGCCTCACTTTAGTTACAACATACTTAATGACATAAAGAAAGCTAGAAACGACGCTGGCATCGGCAGCCAGGGCTTATCAGGTTGTCAATCGAACCTGTTAATTTCCCTGCGCCGCAGGTAGAATGCACGCCGTTTATCCAATTTGCGCCACTTCCGGTGCCCCTCATCAAGAAGGTCTGGTCATGACGTTTACTGCTTCATCTTCTTCCTGCGCTATTACTGAATCGCCTGTCGTTGTGGCGTTGGATTACCATGAACGCGATAAAGCCCTGGCGTTTGTCGACAAAATCGATCCTTGCGATTGTCGCTTAAAAGTGGGCAAAGAGATGTTCACGCTGTTTGGTCCACAGCTCGTTCGGGATCTCCAGCAACGTGGGTTTGATGTCTTTCTTGATCTAAAATTTCATGATATTCCCAACACCACGGCCCGGGCAGTCGCTGCAGCGGCAGACCTGGGCGTCTGGATGGTAAACGTTCACGCGTCTGGCGGGGCGAGAATGATGGCCGCAGCGCGCGACGCGCTGGTGCCATTCGGTAAAGATGCGCCGTTGCTCATTGCCGTGACCGTGTTGACCAGTATGGAAACCAGCGATCTGCGCGATCTGGGCGTGACGTTGTCACCGGCGGAACATGCGGAGCGGCTGGCGCGCCTGACGCAGCAATGCGGGCTGGATGGCGTGGTCTGTTCCGCTCAGGAAGCGGTCAGATTTAAACAGGCCTTTGGCGCTGCATTTAAGCTGGTGACGCCGGGCATTCGGCCCGCAGGCAGCGAGGCAGGCGACCAGCGACGCATTATGACGCCCGAACAGGCATTATCCGCCGGCGTCGACTATATGGTGATTGGCCGCCCGGTTACGCAATCGGTAGATCCGGCGCAAACGCTGAAGGATATTAACGCGTCACTGAAACGGGAGGCATAATGAGCGATTCCAATAGTCGTCTGGTTTATTCAACACAGACGGGGCGCATTGAAGAACCTAAAACGGCGCCGGTTCGTCCCAAAGGGGATGGTATCGTTCGCATTCAGCGTCAAACCAGTGGCCGTAAGGGTAAAGGCGTATGTTTGATTACCGGTATCGAGATGAATGATGCGGAATTAACCAAACTGGCGGCTGAACTGAAGAAAAAATGCGGCTGCGGCGGGGCAGTAAAAGAAGGGATTATTGAAATTCAGGGTGATAAACGCGACTTGATAAAATCATTGCTGGAAGCTAAAGGAATGAAAGTAAAATTAGCTGGCGGCTAATGAAAACGCCACGGTTGTAAATTACCGTGGCGTAAAAGTCAACTTTGTCTATTTTTGTAATCCTGACCTGAAAAGAATATACCCCAAATAATTCGAGTTGCTTAAAGGCGGCAAGGGAGTGAGTCCCCAGGAGCATAGATAACTATGTGACTGGGGTGAGTGAGCGTAGCCAACACATAAGCGACTTGAAGTATGAAGGGTATAAACGTATTATTTTGAGCCGTTCAATATTTAAACGTCTGGATTATTTTCCGACCTGGTGACCAATCACGCCGCCGACCGCCGCGCCGCCCAGGGTGCCTAATGTACTGCCGTCCGTTAACACTGCGCCGCCTAACGCCCCCGCACCTGCGCCAATAGCCGTGTTGCGATCGCGCTTGGACCAGTTTGAGCAGGCGCTCAGAGACATTGCTACAGTGATTGCCAGCACAGCAGCGGCCATTTTTTTGCTCGTCATAAACATAATACTCTCTCCTGAATTAACGATTCACGGAATTAAGCTCACTATAACTATAGTTAAAATAAAACCTGTTAAGAGATTTTCCGTAAAACCTGATTGCGCAGGGGTATATCACGCAGGTGATAGTCACTTCCTGTTATTTCGCTAATATTAATTTTACGACGTTACGCTCGTTACAACAGGTAAATAGTCTTAATTGGGATGTCAGAAAAGTCTTAGAGAGAGGATGGTTTGCCATAGGGCAAACCATCGGGAAATATTTTAAACGGATGAGCCAATAACATTGACCAGCAGCCCTGCATGTTCTAACTGCATTTGATCGCTGGCGGAAATTCTGGAATCCGTAATGACACGATGGAAGCGAGAGAGCGGGCCCAGGGGATAGGGATGCACACAGCCAAATTTAGAGCTGTCGGTGAGGACAATCGCTTCTGAGCCTTTTTCCAGAACAGCGTTAACCACATCCGATCGCATCATATCGCGTCCGGTAAAGCCGGTATCAGCCTGCCAGCCATCAATACCGATAAATGCTTTGCTGAAATGCACTTGATGGATAAACTGTCGCGTCAACGGTCCTACCATGCTTTCACTTTTTTTCTGATAGATTCCACCGAGGAGAATGACTTCGCAAGGGGTTTCTTTGAGTAGGTGCGCGATATAACTGCTCACGGTGATGATCGTGACATCTTTTTGTTCCGCCAGCGTCCGGGCCAATAGCGCATTGCTGCTGCCATTTTCAATAAAAACGGACTCCCCTGAACTGACCAGAGAGGCGGCGAACTCCGCCAGTCGGCGTTTTAGCGTGTAGTTCGTCATCATGCGAGTCTCTACGTCATCGCTCTCAAGCGAAACGGCGAAACCGTGCGCACGGCGTAAATAGCTCTGCTTTTCCAGGGTATTCAGATCCTGACGAATCGTGACTTCAGATACGCCGGTAATTTTCGCCAGTTCAGCAACGCTCATCTGGCCTTTATCAACTACCATTTGCAAAATTGATTGTTGTCGGGAGTTCATAGTATTAATTTTATACGTTAAGAGGAGTCAACAGACAGTCAGAGAGCCGGGAAGGGCTAGCGGCCATCCCGGACAAATAATCGCTATCAGATTTCCCAGGGCGACCCGGGAGCCTGGGATGGCGGGGTGCCGTCTTTAACCTGATCTAACAGCTCTGCTCTCAATATTTCAAGGTTATTGATGGCCGAGTGGTAATCGCCAGCAACAAGGATATCCAGCACGGTATCAATGCGTGCGGCAATTCGTTGTGCTTCGATATCAGACATGTTTGTTTGTCATCCTTAATGTCAGAAAAGGTTTGAATTCATGATGCAGAAATTAATCTGAAAAGAGAAGGGAAAAATAGGGTTACGCCTGCCTGCACAGGCTGTTTTCTCTATTATCGCCACCATTAACGCATTTTTTTCGTCTGATAACGTTTGTACCAGCGTTCAAAAGAAACGGCGGGCATAGGTTTGGCGAATAAAAAGCCCTGTCGTTCATTGACGCCGTTTTTTGTCAGGAAGGCATCTTCTTTAGCATTTTCTACGCCTTCGGCAATCACTTGTAAATTTAGCGCCTGAGCTACTGCGACAATCGCCCGAACCAGAGATTGCGACAGCGGTTGCTTATGGATATCTCTGACGAAAGCCTGATCCAGTTTAACGGCATCAATAGGGAACCGGGCGAGTTGAGAAAGCGAAGAATACCCGGTGCCAAAATCATCCAGATGAATCTGAGCGCCGAGCTGACTAAATTGCTGGATAACCGATAGCGCCAGCGTGTCGTTTTCAATCAGGCAGCTTTCTGTTAGCTCGACATCGATCGGGCAATACTCAAAATTCAGATCGTACAAAGCCTGTTTAAGCGCAGTAAAAAGCGTCTGGTCGGCCAGTTGTCGCGCCGAAAAGTTAACGGCTACGCGCAAGTTAATCCCTTTATCGCGCCATTTCGCAATCTGGCGAACCACATCCAGAATCACCCAGCGGCCCAGCGGGACGATGAGTCCTGACTCTTCGGCGTATGAGATGAACTCCAGCGGCGGAATTAATCCGCGTTCCGGCGATTGCCAGCGTACCAGCGCTTCTAGGCTACGTACTTCGCCGCGCCAGGTAATTTTGGGCTGATAGTGAATAAGTAACTGGTCGTTTTCCAGCGCTTTTCGCAGGTTTGTATCCAGCCAGTGATAGTCAAATACGCGCTGATTCATTTCCGGCGAAAAAACGCAAAACTGACCGCGGCCGCCTTCTTTGGCGTTATACATTGCGGTGTCGGCAGTGCGAATGAGACTTTCGCTGTCCTGTCCGTGCCGGGGGGCCAACGAAATGCCAATGGCGCATCCTGTGTAAACTTCAATGAGTCCAATACGAAACGGTTGCCGCAGACGGGTAAGGATTCGTGAGGCTACTGCTTCCAGCGCGGCCTGAGATGTATGGGCAGCGAGGACAATGAATTCATCTCCCCCCAGTCTGGCCAGCAATTGATCTTCCTCCAGACAACTCAACAGCGCCAGCGAAACGGCCTGTAAGAGCTGATCGCCAAACATATGCCCATAGGCGTCATTAATTTTCTTGAAGTTATCCAGATCGAGATAAACGATACCCACCTGCGACTCGCCAGCCGAGGCAATAGCATGATTAATAAATTCATGAATAGCATTGCGATTGGGCAGGCCGGTGACGGTGTCTGTATTCGCCAGTATGCGTAAACGCTCCTGAGCCAGCCTTTCTTCGGTGATATCCGTGCCTGCGCAGATCAGGAAAATTTCGTTTTTTCCGCTGCCGTTATGGACGAATTTATTACGAAATAAGAACAGGCGTTGGCCTTTACGGGTCTTTATCCAGCGTTCGATTTCATAGGCATTGCCATTGCGAAAAAAATTCTCAATGTAGTGCCGGGATGCAACCGCCTCCCGGCGACTCATAAATAATTTAAAGACGCTTTGACCCATTACGTCTCGCTCTTTTAAGCCCGTGTACTCTTCGCATAACCGATTAAATCGACAGATTTTTCCCCGACTATCCAGTATCGCAATGACTGAGTTGGCTTCTGATACGATTTGCTCGGCAAAAGAGAGCTCCTGCGCCTGCGTTGGCGCGACGGCAGGCGTATCAGGCCAGGTTGCCAGGCTGCCAGCCCATTCACGGTTATTAACCTTACGGCCTACCAGGTGCACTGCGGTAACCTGTTTTTCTATCAACAACGTTATCAGCAGACTGGACGTAATCGCCGTTATTTCCCGGATACGCCCGGCTTGTTCCGGCGATAGCTCGACCGTTTTTTCTGTATCCGTTTCACCTGTCGGGGAGAGATACAGCACGTTGCGGTCATCAGCCAGACGCCAGTGAGAGTGAAGGGGATTTAGCGCCGTTTGTTCCTGAATCTGTTTCATCATGCGTACCATCCCATTTAAGCGCCAGGTGCCTGAAAAGAAAGGTTAGCCATGTTATAAATAAGGGTAATTATGGCTGAACGTATTGTTTTATCTATGTATTCATATGTAATCCAGATTCTGGAAAAAGCATAGTCGCCAGCTAAAAATAACAAGAAATGGGGCGCTTGAATAAGATTAAACTTAGAGCATGACGGAAGGGAGAAGAAGAAAAGAAACGGCCTTTGCCTTCTCAGCAAAGGCCGTTGAGCGAGCTAAGCGTGGTTACGCTGCCGGTCGGGCAATAATGCTGCGGGTTTCCATGCGAACTTCCGCAATAGTGACATCAATGACATCCGTCACTTTATAAACCGTCTCACCTTTAATCTGTACCGTACCGTTTTCCTGGCTGCATACCAGTTCATCGCGAACGGCGTGCAGGAACGGGGCAGGGATAAAGGCGATAGCGCCGTTATCGACCAGTCGCACACGCATACCACCGCGGCTGACGTCAATAATTTCTGCCGCGAAACGGGTATTTGTTCCCGCCTTATCGTTAAGGAAGCGTGCATATAACCAGTCGCCGACATCGCGCTCAGCCATACGGTTCAGGCGGCGACGTTCCGCCATTTGCTGAGTGATATCTTCCTGCGGACGCGCAATAGCTTCCCCCTTGATGACCGCTTTCAGCAGGCGATGGTTAATCATATCGCCATACTTACGGATGGGAGAGGTCCAGGTGGCGTAAGCCTCAAGACCAAGACCGAAATGCGGCCCCGGCTCGGTGCTGATTTCCGCAAAAGACTGGAAGCGACGAATGCGGCTGTCAAGGAAACCGGAGGGCTGCGCATCCAGTTCGCGACGCAGTTTACAGAAGCCTTCCAGCGTCAGCACCTCTTCGGCATCGACATGCAGACCATGCGTTTTAAGCAGCGCGGCCAGCGCGTCGGCATTCGCGGGATCGAAGCCCGTATGTACGTTGTAAATACCGAAACCGAGCTTATCGCGCAGTACGCGCGCGGCGCAAAGGTTAGCGGCGATCATCGACTCTTCTACGATACGGTTAGCGATACGGCGCGGTTCCGCCACAATATCCAATACTTCGCCTTTTTCGCCAAGCACAAAGCGGTAATCCGGGCGGTCTTTAAAGACTAACGCATGATGATGACGCCACTCACTGCGGCTTAGACAAATACGGTGCAACAGACGAATCTGCTGGGCAATGCCTTCGTTATCCGGCTGCCAGGTGCCGTTATTTTCCAGCCAGTCGGAGACATTGTCGTACGCCAGCTTGGCCTTCGATTCGATCGTGGCCGCAAAAAAGGCGATATCATCGTCAATGGCACCGTCCGCGGCGATAATCATGCGACAGGCGAGCGCCGGACGCACTTCGTTGGCGAGCAGCGAGCACAGATCGTCAGACAGCTCACGCGGCAGCATAGGAATATTGAAGCCCGGCAGGTAGTTGGTGAAGGCGCGAATTTTCGCGGCGTTATCCAGCTTACTGCCTTCGGCAATCCAGGCGGTAGGATCGGCGATAGCCACCGTAAGCTGGAGTCTGCCGTCCGCTAATTCCTCAGCATAAAGCGCGTCATCCATATCCTCAGTGCTTGCGCTATCGATAGTGACGAAATTCAGCGCGGTCAGATCCTGACGCTCCAGCCCTTCGTCAAGCATCTCCGTCGCTACGCCGTTCGGCGCTTCTTTTTCCAGGTTGTGGCGGGCAAGCGTAACCCACCAGGGAACAAAGTGATCGTCGGCAAAGGTGATGTACTGCGTTAAATCGGCGTAAAACGAACGGTCGCCTTTAAGCGGATGGCGGCGCATTTCGGCAACCGCCCAGTCACCTTCTTTGAACTCATGCTGAACGCCGCGCGCGGCGCGGCAGGGAATCGCGTCTTTCAGCAACGGATGATCCGGCACGATGGACAGGCGGTCATTTTTACCCTGAACTTTTCCCACAAAGCGCGTCAGGAACGGTTCGATCAGTTCTTCCGGCTCGGCAGACTCCCGTTCTTTTTCCGTGTGAATGACCGCGACGATACGATCGCCATGCATCACTTTTTTCATCTGCGGCGGAGGAATGAAATAGCTTTTTTGCGCGTCAACTTCAAGGAAGCCAAAGCCTTTTTCCGTGGCTTTTACGACCCCTTCAGCGCGCGGCGTCTGGGAATGCAGTTGCTGTTTAAGCTGCGCTAGCAGCGGGTTGTCCTGAAACATATTCGTCTATTTTCGTAGCCAAAAGAGCGGCTGACAGTTTTACGCGATTCTGCCTGGCGCAGCAAGCGCTCTTTCAGTAATGGATGAGTTAATTGGTTTCGCCCAACGCGATTTTTAAACGATTTAACCATCCGCACACGCCGCACCAGCCTAACATATTAATGGCCTGCTCCGATGAAACTCCCCTGGTGAGTAGCGGGAAAAAATGCGCGGCGCTAAAGCGATCGGGCGCCCTGGTGAGCCATTGTATCGCCTGTGTCAGCGCAGGCTCAAGCTCCCAACGAGCGATATCGTCGTCTTCCTGGCGTAACGTGATAACAGCGCGGCGCCACGCGCCAGATTGGGTTGCCTGTTCGTTAAAGCAGGCGGCGCTGCCGTTGATACGTGATGTGAGGAGCGTGATAAGTGGAAGTAAAGAAGGGGGCAACGCGGTGTGTAATGTGCTGGTCAGTATGCGTTCGAGTAACGCGAATGAAGACGGATCGCGGATGAGTACCGGCGCCATCATTTGGCATTGTGAAGACGAATATTGCCGCCGAACTTTGGTATGGGCGGGAGGATATTCTACCAGACTGGCGGCGGGCCGCCATGTCGTCTGAGGGTTTTGAAACCGCGCGGCCCTGGCAAAGCGCTGCATCTCCTGGCCGGGCAGCTCGCGCACGGGCAGACGGCAAAACGCCTGAAATATCGCCGCTACCCGCGCCTGAAAACCGATAAACCCAATGATCTGATTGATGAGTACGGTATCCCGGGCGGTTAATCCCACCTCTGCAAGCTGTTCGCGGGCTCGCGTATTGATAACGGAGGGGGAGCCGGCAAGCTGACGAGCGTATTGCGTAATTTGCGCCCGCCGTTGATTGCTCTCTCTTGAGGCGTCAGGGCCAGGTAGTGGCGCCAGACGCGCGGCATAATAGCGGCACAAACGCTGAACTCCAAATACCTGAGCGGCGGTCAGGGCGGTGCTCATACGTTCATAGGCGCTAAACGTATGAAGCCGGTCGTTGAGAACCGTGCGGGGAAATAAGACATCCGCCAACTGGTGAGCTGGCTTTAACCATGATTCAAAAGGCGTCAACGCGGTTTCTGCTACCCTTAAATCCAGTAAAAAACGATCGTTAACATACGCGGGTTCCGGCATCAGCGAAAGCGGGGTTTGTGACGACATAGTGGATTGTGTTTCATGATACCAGTGGCTTTTACCCGCTTTTCGGCATTGTTCCATAGGGTTTCCCGAGGATGAAATGGCGATCGATAATGATTCGACGTCGGATCGTTTATGCTGGATTATCCTGGCGTATGCGGGAAAGGGATGAAAGATTGTTAGGTGATAACAAATATCAGAACGCTATATAACGAGATGAGCGGTGAGTGAGGGGAATGGGGCGGCACAGCCGTGCCGCCCGCTAATAAACTTAATGCGCTTACTTCAGTTCCAGTTCATTCATTGCCGCAATGCTGAACCCGCCGTCAACATGGACGACTTCGCCAGAAATGCCTGCCGAGAGATCGGAGCACAGAAACGCCGCTGAGTTACCCACATCTTCAATGGTCACGGTGCGACGAATTGGCGTAACGGCTTCACAATGCGCCAGCATTTTACGGAAGTCTTTAATACCGGACGCCGCCAGCGTGCGGATTGGACCCGCAGAGATGGCGTTGACGCGAACGCCTTCCGGTCCCATAGCATTTGCCATATAACGCACGTTAGCTTCCAGAGAGGCTTTCGCCAGACCCATGACATTGTAGTTCGGGATGGCGCGCTCCGCTCCCAGATAAGACAAGGTCAACAGCGCAGAACCCGGATTCAGCATGGCGCGGCAGGCTTTCGCCATGGCAACAAAGCTGTAAGAGCTAATATCGTGAGCGATTTTAAAGCCTTCGCGGGTAACCGCATTAACATAATCGCCGTCCAGTTGATCGCCAGGCGCGAAACCGATCGAGTGTACGAAACCGTCAAATTTCGGCCAAACGTTACCCAGCTCTGCAAACATAGCGTCAATGCTGGCATCTTCAGCGACATCACACGGTAAAACGATGCTGGAACCCAGCTGGGCAGCAAATTCTTCTACGCGGCCTTTCAGTTTGTCGTTCTGGTAGGTGAACGCCAGTTCAGCTCCTTCGCGGTGCATCGCCTGTGCGATACCGTAGGCGATGGACAGTTTACTGGCCACGCCAGTGACCAGAATGCGCTTACCGGAAAGAAAACCCATAGCTTTAATCCTTATAGTCATTGCTTATTTTTTGCTTTTACGAACAATGGTTAACAGCAACTTTTCAACATTATTCGAAATTAGTCTGAAATTATATCCCACTCCTGGCCCCGTGTGTCACGCTATTTTTCCGCTGCTATCTCCAGCAGGTGACGTTCTAAAACCACACGGTAACGAAGTCCCTGAGGATTTTGAGCGTTCCCCAGGGCCAAACAGGCAAATCAAAGAGTCTAATGGGACAGGCTCTACGGTGCAGTATACCAGCTAGTGTAAGGTTCGCCTCATCCAACCAGAGACACCGGGACGGACAGTAAGTACGATAGCGATGCGCCTTCCACCAGACAAATAAAGGTTCTGTAGGAAGCCAGAATATTCATCCGAATGGTTTTCCTCACCTATTAACGATGTCATGGACATGTAACTTTAACCAGCAAATGCTTAACAAAAATAATTTCTTTTTTAGGTGTTGTAGGTTTTCTCTATTTATTGATACAGAGTAATGCTGAATATGAAAATTTTTGGAAATCAGGTGATTGCAGTAGTTACAAATCGGGTTTTTATATGTTTGCATGTTTATTATAATAAATTTTAGAGGGGGTGATACATATGCCGTTTACATTTCATATCGGAAATCGTAGCTGCCAGATATCAGAAAGGTATTTAAGAGATATCATCGATAATAAAAGAGAGCATGTTTTTTCAACGTGTGAGAAATTTATAGATTTTTTCAGGAATATATTCACCAATCGAAGTTTGATTTCTGATTATAGAGAAATATATAATCTACTGTGCCAAAAAAAAGACCATTCCGATATTAAAGGGCCTTTCTCTCCGGGACCATTTTCGAAGCGAGATGACGACTGTACACGATGGCGACCCCTTCTTGGATATATTAAACTTATTGATGCCTCCAGACCTGAAACAAGAGATAAATATACTGTAGAGGTATTAGCATTTCAAGAGAATATGTTACTGCTAAAACTGTTTTACGATGGAATATTAGTGACCGAGACGGAGTGTTCTGAGCGTTGCGTCGATTTTTTAAAAGAAACGATGTTTAATTATAATACCGGGAAAATAACGCTTGCCGCTTTGGATAATGATAATCTGCCGCCGAACGAAGCAGGTAGTAATGGGATCTATGACACTTTTGAGCAACGTTTGATAGACTTCCTGACCACGCCCGCCACGGCGTCTGGTGATGAGAGCGGCGCTATTGATCAGACGGATACATCACAACCAGCGGCAATAGAGGCGTTTATTAACTCGTCGGAGTTTCAGAAAAATATTCGCATGACTGATATTGAAAAAAATAAAATAGGTAGCGGAAGTTATGGGACTGTTTATCTGTTAAATGATGACTTTGTTGTTAAGATTCCAATTAATGAGCGGGGAATAAATGTGGATGTTACCTCTTCAGAACATCGTAATTGTCATCCTGAGCGAGTCAGTAAGTATTTGAATATGGCCAATGGCGACAAGAATTTTTCTCGTTCGGCCATCATGAATATTAATGGTAAAGACGTTACGGTTTTAGTTTCAAAATATATTAAAGGTCAGGAGTTAGATGTTGAAGATGAAGATAACTATCGCATGGCGGAGGCACTTCTTAAATCCCGAGGGGTTTATATGCATGATATAAATATCTTAGGTAATATTCTGGTTAAAGAGGGGGTTCTTTTCTTTGTGGATGGCGATCAAATCGTGCTGTCACAAGAATCCCGGCAACAGCGAAGCGTTTCTCTTGCAACAGCACAACTGGAAGAGCAAATTAAGACCCATCACATGATAAAATTAAAGCGGGCCGAGACCGAAGGAAATGATGAAGATGTTGAATATTATAAGTCACTTATTACGGAGCTTGATGAATTAATCGGAGAGCAAACACAGGCACCTGCGCCAGGAAGACGTTTTAAACTAGCCGCACCTGAGGAAGGGACTCTTGTGGCTAAAGTATTAAAGGATGAATTAAAAAATAGCCTTTAGTTCCGTTCTTTTCTGCGAATCGCCGGGGGCTCATTCGCTACAGATTTACCGATCAACTATTAAGTAAGAGTTGCTATTCGCTTAAAGGTTGTTCGCGGGATCTGGACAGCCTGCAACGGAGATGCAACTCGCAACCAGGGTTGGCGATGCCGTGCTGCCATAGTGGGTGAAATGCCTCGTGATTACGCATTAACACTCACTCGCCTTGATTTCTCCTCTCTGCCAGGCAAGAAGAACCTGGCTTTACGGATGGTCTCATTCCGTCGTATTAGCATTGTTTGGCGTAGTATGTAAATTTCATTATAGCAAGAGAGGAACATTCTCAAAACATAAAATTAGCAAGTTATCATAAAGTTAACGTATATTGTTTTTTTCGATCATTTTTTATATATTGATCGTTTTTATTGATTGATTTGCGTTAAAAGCGCATTATCAGGGAGTTAAGATCAAGTGGAGTGGTCACATGCGCTATTTTTTTATGGCAGAGCCGATAAGGGCAATGGAGGGGGATTTACTGGGTGTCGAAATTACTACCCATTTTGCATCGTCGCCCGCTCGTCCGCTACACCCTGAGTTTGTTATCTCGTCATGGGACAATTCGCAGAAGCGCCGTTTTCTGCTTGATCTGTTGCGGACAATCGCGGCTAAACATGGCTGGTTTCTACGCCACGGCCTGTTCTGTATCATAAATATCGATCGGGGTATGGCGCAGCTTGTCCTTCAAGACAAAGATATTCGCGCGTTACTACACGCCATGCTATTTGTGGAACTGCAGGTCGTTGAACATTTTTCATGTCAAGATAACGTCTTAGTCGATCCTTTAATACACGCGCTTCATAAACAACCTAATCCATTATGGCTGGGCGACCTGGGCGTAGGGAACGCAACCGCTGCGCCATTAGTTTGCGGGTGTTTTAGTGGCGTAAAACTTGACCGCAGCTTTTTTGTCTCACAAATTGAAAAAATGACGTTTCCGCTGCTTGTCAAACATATCCGGCGTTATTGTGACAAGATCGTGGTGGGTGGCCAGGAAAACACGCGCTATTTGCCGATGTTAAAAACGGCAGGCATTTGGGCAACCCAGGGCACGTTATTTCCTTCCGTTGCGTTAGAAGAGGTGGAAACATTGCTGTTGGGCAGTCGCGTGAACACCCTCAGAGAATCGAACTGAGGGTATTTGTTTCGCTTAGCGATCCTTTCGCCATGCGTCAGCAGTCAGCGCCTCGCCAAAATGACCTGCGATTAAACGGCGGGTAAGCTCATGTAGCGGAGAGGCGAGCACATCGGCGGTGCTGCCGCGTTCAACCACTTCCCCCTGATGCATCACTAATACCTGATCGCTAATATGTTTCATCATGCCGATATGCTGCGTGACATAGATATAGGAGATGCCTTGCTTTTCCTGCAATTCAAGCATGAGATTGATGAGCTGCGAGCGCATGGACATATCAAGCGAAGCCAGCGCTTCGTCCGCGATAATGACTTTAGGGCGTAAAATCAGCGCGCGGGCCAGGCCCAGACGTTGTTTCTGCCCCGGCGCCAGCATATGCGGGTAGTAGCTCACATGATCGGGCAATAGCCCTACCATACGCATCGTCTCGACAATCTGTTTGCGCCGCTGTTCCGGCTCCAGATCGGTATTAAGGCGCAGGGGGAAGTCAAGGATCTGTGAAATACGTTGACGTGGATTCAGTGACGTTGAGGGGTCCTGAAAAATCATTCGAATACGTTGGCTTCGAAACGAATAGTCGCCGTAATGCAGGGGATGATCGTCAATAAGAAGCTCGCCGCTGGTAGGTTCAATCATGCCGGCCAGCATCTTTGCCAGCGTGGATTTGCCGGAACCGTTTTCGCCGATAATGGCCAGGGTCTGACGCTCACGAAGCGTAAAGCTTAATGGTTTCACGGCGTCTACGGTCTGGCGGCGAAACCATCCTGTCCGGTAGCGAAAGGTTTTACTCAGGTTGCGCACTTCAAGCAGAGTTTCCACCATATCACTCTCTCTCCATATTCAGCGGAAAATGACAGGCATAGAGATGATTTTTCGCGCCGGTTAAGCGTGGCGTGATAATGCATTCTCGTTGCGCGTAAGGGCAGCGCGGCCCCAAACGACAACCTATCGGTAACTGCTCCAGTAGCGGGATCGCACCCGGCAGCGTATTCAGACGGCTTTTATGCGGCATCGCGCTGCCAAAATCCGGAATCGCACGGATAAGCGCCTGCGTATAAGGATGATGTGGCATCGTCACCAGATCTTTACTTGGCGCGGTTTCTACCGTCTGGCCGCAGTATAAAACGTTGATTTTGTCAGCCCACTGACTCAGCATTTGCAGGTCGTGGCTAATCAACAGAATGGTGGTATTACTGTTTTGATTCAGTCGGGTCAGCAGGCGAAAAATTTGCGCCTGTGTCGTCGGTTCCATTGAGTTGGTGGGTTCATCAGCGATCAGGAGTCGCGGTTGATTCGCCAGCGCGATAGCGATCATGACTTTCTGACACTCGCCATCGGTCAGCTCATAGGGAAAACTGCGCATCGCGTCTTTATGATCTTTAATTCCCACCCTGTGCAGTAATTCAATTGCACGCCGTTTACGCCAGCCTAAACGCTGCCACCAGCGGCCTTTATAGGTCCAGGCGGGAATATTTTGCATTAACTGGCTGCTGACGCGTTCGGAAGGATCAAGGCACGACTGCGGCTCCTGGAAGATCATCGACACATTATGCCCGACCAGCTTACGCCGTTCACGAGAGGAGAGGCGCAGCAGATCGATATCATCAAAACGCATACGGTCGGCAGTGACTCGCCAGTTGTCTTTCGCGACGCCGCAAATAGCTTTAGCAATCAAGCTCTTTCCGGAACCCGACTCACCTACCAGGCCGCGAATTTCGCCTTCGCTTAATGTCATACTGACGCGATCGACCGCTTTTACCCAGCCTTCGCTGGTTTTAAATTCAATGGTGAGATTGCGGATATCCAGTAACGGCATTATTCCACCCCCGCAATAATCGCACGACGAATCCCATCTCCGAGCAGGTTTACCAGTAAAACACTGAGCGTTATCGCCGCGCCGGGTAGCATAACGGTCCACGGCGCGACATAGATTAGCTCCAGCGCATCTCCCAACATGGCACCCCATTCGGGAGAGGGAAGCTGCGCGCCGAGATCTAAAAATCCCAGCGCGGCGATGTCCAGAATCGCCATCGACAGCGCCCGGGTAATTTCGGTGACCAGACCGGCGGTAATATTCGGTAAAATGGCGAACCACAGAATATTCAGCGTTGTCGCGCCATCCAGACGGGCGGCAATGACGTACTCTTTTTCCAGTTCATCATGCACCATGCTGTAGACGGAACGTACCATTCGCGGCAACAGGGCCAGCCAGACGGCAAACATCGCGTGTGATAGATGTGGGCCGGCAAATGCCACGACGATAATCGCCAGCAAGAGCGAAGGGATGGAAAGCAGCGTGTCCAGAATATGGTTCAGTACGGCAGAGCGTAAACCGTGCGTCGCGCCTGCCACTACGCCGAGGACTAATCCACATAGCGTAGCCGCCAGCGTTACGATAAACGCGCCGCCGACCGTGGGCGCCGCGCCGCTTAACAGGCGGCTCAGCACATCGCGTCCCAGATCGTCAGTCCCCAGAAAAAAGGAGACTTCACCATAGCGTGACCAGGAGGGCGGCAGTAGCTGATAGCCCAGAAATTGCTGATCGATACCATAGGGCGCGATCCAGCCGCCAAAAATACACAGCAACGCCAGACCGGCGCATCCATATAGGCCCACCATCGCAGGCGCGTCGCTATAAAATTTGCGCCAGGCCGTACGCAGGGTGCCTGGCGGGCGCTTTTCGCTGTATACGCTATCGTAAGGCATACCATTCCTTATGTTTCAGAGGGTTAGCCATAGCACCCAAAATATCGGAAATCACATTAACCACAATAACCAGCGACCCAATGACCATCACGCCAGCGGAAATAGCGGCATAGTCCTGCTGACGAATGGCGTGAATTAACCATCGTCCCAGTCCTGGCCAGCTAAAAACCATTTCGGTAATCATCGCCAGCGTTAACATGGTTGAAAACTGCAGGCCAAGACGGGGAATGACCGGCGGCAGCGCATTATGCAACACGTGGCGACGTAAAATCGTAAAGCGCGACAAGCCGCGCGTGGCCGCCGCTTTAACGTAGTTCTGATCGTAGACTTCAATAGTGCTGATTCGCATCAGGCGGATCACTTCTGTGGTCGGCGCGACGGAAAGCGTGAGCACCGGTAAAACCATATGTCGTATGGCGCTCATCACCATTTCATCGCGCCACGGCGAATCTGAAATCCAGGCGTCAATGATGGCGAAACCGGTAACCGGTTTAACTTCATAAAGCAGGTCAAAGCGCCCGGATACCGGCAGCCACCCCAGCGTGAGCGAAAAGAACAGTGTGAGCAGAAGCGCCAGCCAGAAAACCGGAATTGAGAAACCTAATAGCGCCAGCGCGCTGATAAAACGATCCGGCCATTTGCTACGCGTCACGCCAGCCAGCATCCCGACCGGGATGCCGACCATCAGCGCAAAACCAAAAGCGAGAATGCACAGCTCCATCGTGGCGGGAAACACCTCTTTAAGCTGTTCGGAGATCAGCTGGCCGTTAATGCTGGACACGCCAAAGTCCCAGTGCAGCAGACCGTTGAACCAGAAAACCCAGGCATTCCATAATGATGCGCCTTGTAGCGGCGCGTGCGGCGTAAAATAGCTCAGGCTAAAGCCGATAAAGGTCAGGAAGAACAGCGTCACCAGCAACAGCAATAACCGACGCAGGGTGAAGATAATCATGGTTTTTTCACCTCTTCGTGTTTTTCGCGGGAGACGCCGGCAAAAGACGCATTGCCGAACGGGCTTAACACCAGCCCTTTAATATCGTAGCGGTAAGCCTGCAGGCGTAGTGATGATGCCAGCGGCAGTATCGGCAGCTCTTTTTCCAGGATATTCTGCGCTTCCTCATACGCTTCTATGCGCGAAGCCAACTGCTGCGACGACAGTGCCTTACGCAGCACGCTGTCAAATTCAGGGTTACACCAGTGGGCGAAATTGGTTTGCGAATTGATGGCTGCACAGCTTAACAGCGGTCTGAAAAAGCTATCCGGATCGTTGCTGTCCGTGGCCCAGCCGGATAAGGTCAGATCGTGATTCATATCCATCAGGCGCGCCTCCTGAAAGCGGCCTTCAACCGGCACAATGACCACTTTTACGCCAACCTGCGCCATATCCGCCTGAATAAGCTCCGCCGTTTTTAGCGGACTTGGGTTCCAGGCCTGAGAACTGGTCGGCACCCAGAGATGCAGCGTAAGATTCTCAATGCCCAGCGCTTTTAGCTGTTCGCGCGATTTTTGCGGATTGTACTCCGTAATTTTGGCATCGTTATCGTAAGCCCATGAGGCTCTCGGTAAAATGGAGGCTGCGGTTTCTGCCGTGCCGTAATAAATCGACTGCATCAGACGCTGGTTGTTGATCGATAAGGCCAGCGCATGGCGCACTGCGGGATTATTCAACGGCGGCTTATCGGTGTTAAAGGCCAGATAGGCGATATTCATCCCCGGGCGCAACGTCAGACGCAAACGCGGATCGTCGCGTAAAATAGTTAGCTGGCTGGCGGCGGGCCAGGCCAGAACATCGCATTCACCGGTCAGTAATTTCGATAAACGCCCGGTACCGCCAGAGCCTAAATCCACCACCACTTGCGGCATCAGCGGTTTGCCGCGCCAAAACCCATCGTGGCGCTGGAGACGAATAAACTGCCCGGCACGGTACTCCGAAAGCTGGAAAGGCCCGGTGCCGACCGGTTGGCGGTCTAGCAGTTCCTGACGATCTTTTCGGCTAAGCTGCGCGGCGTACTCAGCGGACATGACGGAAGCGTAGTGTGTGGCCAGATGCCATAAAAAGGAGGCGTCTGGCTGCGTCAGGCGAAACTCAACGGTGTTATTGTCCAGCTTACGCACGCTTTTTACATTGTCGGCGAACTGTAGGCTATCAAAGTAGGGGAAGCTACTACCGTTGATGTTATGCCACGGATGTCGACGATCGAAAATTCGCTGAAAGGTAAAGACGACATCATCAGCATTGAGTTTTCGGGTCGGCGTAAACCAGGCGGTTTTTTGAAAGGAAACGTCGCGGCGCAGGTGAAAACGGTACGTTGCCCCGTTATCCAGCACTTCCCAGCTTTCTGCCAGCTCGGGGACTAAACGATAAGTATAGGGATCGACATCCAACAGGCGGTCATATAACTGGGCGGCCAGGGTATCGACGATGAGGCCGCTGCTCGCTTTTTGCGGATTAAAGGTGTTGACCTGCCCGCTGACACAATACACAAAGCCGCTATCGCGAATATCTGCACTCGCGGTTTGTTCGGGCGCAGTCGCAGCCGTAGCCTGACTACTCAGTAGACCCGCTATCACGATCAGAGACGATAAAACCAGGCGCATAATAGTTAAGTTTTTGAAGTTCAATTTGCAAAGTGTATCGCACTTCGGCCCGCCACGTAAAAATGTCGGTGGATAACTGGCGTAAATGTCGTCAATTAGCCGGAGAAATAGCTAAAGCTGATGCTTTTTAAGCAAGGCGCGAAACTGGTGGTAGGTGAGTGCCAGCAAATCGGCGGCTCGTTTCTGGTTAAATTTCGCCTGCTGTAAGCTACGTTGCAGCAGCGCTTTTTCCTGTTGCAGTTGAAACTCACGTAATTTGAGCGGCAGGTCAGGCGTGGCGGATGCCGCTGGCAGGGCGGGCGCGGGCGGTTCGGCGGGATGGCGTTGAAAAGGATCGATAACAATTTCATCCAAAGGATGTTCACTACTGCCGTGGCGATACACTGAACGTTCGACTACGTTTTTCAGCTCGCGGACATTACCCGGCCAGGCGTAATGCAACAACGTTTCTTTTGCCCGATCGGTAAAACCGGGAAATAAGGGCAGACGTAGTTCACGACACATCTGAATAGCAAAATGCTCGGCCATCAGCATGATATCGCTCTGGCGTTCGCGCAGCGGCGGCAGTTGTACAACATCAAAAGCCAGCCTGTCGAGCAGATCGGCACGAAATATCCCTTCCTTCACCATGGCGGGTAAATCGGCATTGGTGGCGCATACTAATCGCACATTAACCTGTAACGGCTGGCTGCCGCCGACGCGCTCTAGCTCGCCATATTCAATCACTCGCAGCAGCTTTTCCTGTACCAGCATCGGCGCTGTCGCCAGTTCATCCAAAAACAGCGTGCCGCCATCGGCGCGTTCAAAGCGACCGGGATGACGTTTTTGCGCCCCGGTAAAAGCGCCCGCTTCATGGCCAAACAGTTCGGAGTCCAGCAGGTTTTCGTTAAGCGCCGCGCAGTTAAGCGAGATAAGCGGCCCCTGCCAGCGTGAAGAGAGATAGTGCAGGCGATTGGCGATAAGTTCTTTACCCGTCCCGCGTTCGCCAATGATCAGAACTGGCTTATCCAGCGGCGCGAGCCGGGAGACTTGTTCCAGTACTTCAAGAAAACGGTTTGCCTCGCCGAGCAGGTTATCTTTAAATTCAGCCATGATGAAAATCGCCACTTGTTAGTGTTTTTCACCACTTTATCCTTTTTTGCTGGCGAGGTAAAGCGAAATAATTCCTTTATTATCAGTGATATGAAAAGTTGGCACGCAAATTGTATTAATCATGTAGCAGGGCATCGCCCGTTATCAGAACATTATGTGAGGATTGAATTATGGGTATTTTTTCTCGTTTTGCCGACATCGTGAACGCCAATATCAATGCGTTGTTGGAAAAAGCGGAAGATCCGCAGAAGCTGGTGCGCCTGATGATTCAGGAGATGGAAGATACGCTGGTGGAGGTTCGCTCGAACTCCGCGCGTGCTTTAGCGGAAAAGAAACAGTTATCCCGTCGTATTGAACAGGCCACGGCTCAGCAGACCGAGTGGCAGGAAAAAGCGGAACTGGCTCTGCGCAAAGATAAAGACGATCTGGCGCGCGCCGCATTGATTGAAAAACAAAAGCTGACCGATTTAATTGCTACGCTTGAACAGGAAGTCACGCTGGTGGATGACACGCTGGCGCGCATGAAGAAAGAGATTGGCGAGCTGGAAAACAAACTCAGCGAAACACGCGCTCGCCAGCAGGCGCTGATGCTGCGTCATCAGGCGGCGAGTTCTTCCCGTGATGTCCGTCGTCAGCTTGATAGCGGCAAACTGGATGAAGCCATGGCACGGTTTGAATCCTTTGAACGTCGTATCGATCAAATGGAAGCGGAAGCGGAAGCGGAAAGCCATCGTTTTGGTAAGCAGCAATCGCTGGACCAACAGTTTGCCAACCTGAAAGCCGATGATGAAATCAGCGAGCAGCTGGCGCAGTTGAAAGCCAAAATGAAGCAAGATAATCAATAATGACAATGGCGGCGCCGGTACGCGCCGTCGCTCATCAGCTTTAGGTGTAAGGAGAACGCATGAGCGCGCTATTTCTGGCCATCCCGTTAACCATTTTTGTGTTGTTTGTGTTACCGATTTGGCTGTGGCTGCATTACAGCAACCGCGCCGGTCGGGGAGAACTTTCGCAAAGCGAGCAGCAACGCTTACTGCAACTCACAGACGATGCGCAACGTATGCGCGAGCGCATTCAGGCGCTGGAAGACATTCTTGATGCAGAGCATCCGAACTGGAGAGAGCGCTAATGGGTGGAATCAATCTGAATAAAAAACTATGGCGTATGCCGCAAAAGGGCATGATGCGGGGTGTTTGCGCCGGGATCGCCGACTACCTTGATGTACCGGTAAAACTGGTACGTATTCTGGTCGTGCTGTCGATTTTCTTTGGGCTGGCGTTTTTTACCGTAGTGGCCTATATCGTTCTGTCTTTTGTACTGGACCCTATGCCGGATAATCTGGCCGCAGGCAAACCGCAGCCGACCAGCGGCGAACTGCTGGATACCGTAGACAGAGAGCTTGCCGCAGGCGAAAAGCGTTTGCGAGAAATGGAACGCTACGTCACGTCAGATACGTTCACACTGCGTAGTCGTTTCCGTCAACTTTAAGTGTTATATCGGGAAGGTGAAGATGAATACTCGCTGGCAACGCGCCGGGCAGAAGGTGAAGCCCGGCTTCAAAATAGCAGGTAAGCTGGTTCTGTTGACCGCGTTACGCTACGGGCCTGCCGGCGTGGCGGGATGGGCGGTAAAATCCGTCGCCCGTCGTCCGCTAAAAATGTTGCTGGCGTTTGCGCTGGAGCCAGTACTTCGTAAGGCGGCGAATAAAATTTCGCAGCGTTACAAATAGCGAGTCTGGTCATAATATTTTGTTAAGCTCTGGCGTATAGTGTATGCGAAATACATTACGTGTCAGGACGGAAGTATGTTGAAAAAAGGAATATTTGCGTTAGCGTTATTCGTAGCCATGCCGCTTTATGCCGCAGAATACTGGATAGATGTCCGCATTCCGGAACAATATCAACGTGAGCATATTCAGGGCGCGATTAATATCCCATTGCAGGAGATTAAATCTCATATCGAAACGGTAGTTCCAGACAGGAACGATACGGTAAAGTTATATTGCAACTCCGGGCGACAGTCGGGCATGGCAAAACAAATGTTGCTTGATATGGGGTATACGCACGCGATGAATATGGGCGGTATCAGTCGTCTTGATATGCCGAAAGTAAAAAAATAGATAATCTATTGCTCAATACTCATACTAACCGCGGCGCTTAATGCGCCGTTGTTGATCTCTCCGGGTAGTTGATAATAACGTTTTTGCACATATCTATAACGCAGGCTCGTTATTATTTTTTCTTCTCTTCAGGCTCAACAGGATGTCAATGAAGCGACTTAAAACTGAACTCAACGCGCTGGTCAATCGTGGGGTAGACAGGCATTTGCGTCTTGCCGTAACCGGGTTGAGCCGCAGCGGTAAAACGGCGTTTATCACGGCGATGGTTAACCAGTTGCTTAATGTCCACGCGGGCGCGCGCTTACCGTTGCTCAGCGCGGTACGCGAAGAACGCCTGCTTGGCGTAAAGCGCGTGCCTCAACGTGATTTTGGTATTCCCCGTTTTACCTACGACGAGGGGATACTTCAGCTTTATGGCAATCCTCCCGCATGGCCCACACCGACGCGCGGTGTCAGTGAGATTCGGCTGGCATTGCGCTATCGCTCAAACGACTCGCTGCTGCGCCATTTTAAAGATACCTCGACATTGTATCTGGAGATTGTGGACTATCCAGGGGAATGGTTACTCGATCTGCCCATGCTGGCTCAGGATTATTTAAGCTGGTCCCGTCAGATGAACGGCTTGTTACAAGGACAACGCGCTGAGTGGGCCGCAAAATGGCGGCAACTTTGCGACGGGCTCGATCCGCTGGCGCCCGCCGATGAAAACCGGCTGGCGGAGATTGCCGCCGCCTGGACGGATTATTTGCATCAGTGTAAATCGCAGGGATTGCATTTTATTCAGCCTGGACGGTTTGTTTTGCCGGGCGATATGGCGGGCGCGCCAGCGTTGCAGTTTTTCCCGTGGCCGGATGTGGACGCCTTCGGCGAGTCAAAACTGGCGCAGGCGGATAAGCAGACCAACGCTGGAATGCTGCGCGAACGCTTTAACTACTATTGTGAAAAAGTGGTCAAAGGGTTCTACAAAAATCATTTTCTACGCTTTGATCGCCAGATTGTGCTGGTCGACTGTCTACAACCGCTTAATAGCGGACCGCAGGCGTTTAATGATATGCGTCTCGCCTTAACGCAGCTGATGCAAAGTTTTCACTATGGCCAGCGGACTCTGTTTCGCCGCTTGTTTTCGCCGGTGATTGATAAATTGCTGTTCGCCGCAACGAAAGCCGACCATGTCACCCTCGACCAACATGCCAATATGGTGGCCTTGCTCCAGCAGCTTATTCAGGATGCCTGGCAAAATGCCGCGTTTGAAGGCATTAGTATGGATTGCCTGGGGCTGGCGTCGGTACAGGCGACCACCAGCGGCGTGATTGAGGTCAACGGTGAAAAAATCCCGGCTTTACGTGGAAACCGTTTGAGTGACGGCGCGCCGTTAACCGTGTACCCCGGCGAAGTGCCTTCGCGTTTGCCGGGGCAAGCGTTTTGGGATAGTCAGGGTTTTCAGTTCGAAGCCTTTCGTCCGCAGGTGATGGATGTTGATAAACCGTTACCGCATATTCGTCTGGACGCTGCGCTGGAGTTTTTAATAGGAGATAAGCTGCGATGAGCGAACCGTTAAAACCGCGTATTGATTTTGCAGAACCGCTAAAGGAGGAGCCTACGTCGGCCTTCAAAGCGCAGCAAACTTTCAGCGAAGCGGAGTCGCGTACATTTGCGCCTGCGGCTATCGATGAGCGTCCGGAAGACGAAGGCGTGGCAGAAGCGGCGGTCGATGCCGCGCTGCGCCCCAAACGCAGCCTGTGGCGTAAAATGGTGATGGGAGGACTGGCGCTGTTTGGCGCGAGCGTGGTCGGGCAAGGCGTACAGTGGACAATGAATGCCTGGCAAACTCAGGACTGGGTCGCTTTAGGCGGCTGTGCCGCAGGCGCGCTGATCATTGGCGCTGGCGTGGGATCGGTGGTCACGGAGTGGCGGCGATTATGGCGCTTGCGCCAGCGGGCGCATGAACGCGATGAAGCGCGTGAACTGTTACATAGCCATAGCGTCGGGAAAGGTCGCGCATTTTGCGAAAAACTGGCGCAGCAGGCGGGGATTGATCAATCACATCCGGCATTACAACGTTGGTATGCCGCTATTCACGAAACGCAAAACGACAGGGAAATCGTCGGTTTGTATGCGCATCTGGTACAGCCGGTACTTGACGCGCAGGCGCGACGTGAGATTAGCCGTTTCGCCGCGGAATCGACTCTGATGATCGCCGTCAGTCCGTTAGCGTTGGTGGATATGGCGTTTATTGCCTGGCGTAATTTACGCCTGATTAACCGTATCGCAACGCTGTATGGCATTGAACTTGGTTATTACAGCCGCCTTCGTCTGTTCCGTCTGGTGTTGCTGAATATCGCATTCGCGGGAGCCAGTGAGCTGGTGCGTGAAGTCGGTATGGACTGGATGTCTCAGGATCTGGCCGCACGTTTGTCCACGCGCGCGGCGCAGGGGATTGGCGCAGGCCTCCTTACCGCTCGACTGGGAATAAAAGCGATGGAGCTATGTCGACCATTGCCGTGGATCGATAACGATAAACCACGTCTCGGTGATTTTCGTCGTCAGCTTATCGGTCAGCTAAAAGAGACGTTACAAAAGAGTAAGTCGTCGCCTGAGAAATGACCTTTCACAGGGCGTTGACTGCCTGCCTTTACGCCGCAGCGCCCGTTTTTCCGCCATGCTGTCAATATTTGTTGACAGAATCCTTCCTGCCAGCCGAATAGTGGCTTATCATCTATTTAATGGTTCATTATTCAGGTGAAGGTTCCCATGCGTCTGGAAGTCTTTTGTGAAGACCGACTTGGTCTGACCCGCGAATTACTTGATTTACTGGTGTTACGTAGCATTGATTTACGCGGAATCGAGATTGATCCCATTGGGCGAATTTATCTTAATTTTGCTGAGCTGGAATTCACCGACTTTAGCAGCCTGATGGCCGAAATCCGCCGTATTTCCGGCGTAACGGATGTCCGTACCGTTCCCTGGATGCCGTCCGAACGTGAACATCTGGCCCTGAGCGCGCTGCTTGAGGCGTTGCCGGAGCCGGTGCTCTCATTGGATATGAAGAGTAAAGTGGAGATGGCGAACCCGGCGAGTTGTCAGCTTTTTGCCCAGAGCCAGGAGCGAATGCGGCACCATACCGCCGCACAATTAATTAACGGCTTCAATTTTCAGCGCTGGCTGGACGGTAACCCGCAAAGCTCCCATAACGAGCATGTCGTGATCAACGGGCAAAACTTCCTGATGGAGATTACGCCGGTACATTTACAAAACGAAAATGACGAATACGTGTTGACCGGGGCGGTAGTGATGTTGCGTTCCACGATTCGTATGGGGCAGCAGCTACAGAATTTGTCCACGCAGGATCTGAGCGCGTTTAGTCAGATTATTGCCGTGAGCGCAAAGATGAAGCACGTTGTTGAGCAGGCGCGCAAACTGGCGATGCTCAGCGCGCCGCTGCTGATTACCGGCGATACGGGAACCGGCAAAGATCTTTTCGCCTATGCCTGTCATCAGGCAAGCCCTCGTTCAGCGAAACCGTATCTGGCGCTCAACTGCGCTTCAATCCCGGAAGATGCGGTAGAAAGCGAACTATTTGGCCATGCGCCGGAAGGTAAAAAAGGCTTTTTTGAACAGGCGAATGGCGGTTCGGTGCTGCTGGATGAAATTGGCGAAATGTCGCCGCGTATGCAGGCGAAGCTGCTACGTTTTCTCAACGATGGTACGTTCCGTCGCGTCGGCGAAGATCACGAAGTTCATGTTGATGTCCGCGTTATCTGCGCCACGCAGAAAAATCTGGTGGAGCTGGTGCAAAAAGGACTGTTCCGCGAAGATCTCTATTATCGACTTAATGTTCTTACGCTTAATTTGCCGCCGTTGCGCGATTGTCCGCAGGATATTATGCCGTTGACCGAACTATTCGTGGCGCGTTTTGCCGACGAACAGGGCGTTCCGCGACCGAAACTGTCTGCCGATCTGAGTACGGTCCTCACTCGTTACGGCTGGCCGGGTAACGTTCGCCAGCTTAAAAATGCGATTTACCGGGCGCTGACGCAACTGGAAGGGTATGAGCTGCGTCCGCAGGACATCCTGTTGCCTGACTACGATGCCGCGACGGTGGCAGTCGGCGAGGATGCGATGGAAGGCTCGCTGGATGACATTACCAGTCGTTTTGAACGTTCTGTCCTTACTCAGCTTTATCGTAGCTATCCGAGTACGCGTAAACTGGCGAAACGGTTGGGGGTATCGCATACCGCGATTGCCAATAAGCTGCGTGAATATGGTCTGAGCCAGAAGAAGGGTGAAGAGTAGACAATAAATATCCTCCGGCATAGCCGGAGGTTTTTCTGATGCGCCTGTAAGGCTCTCTTACCAGCCGCGCCCTAACAGGCGCATACGATCTGACATTTGCATCAAACTTCGTTACTTACGGCCCGTAAACGGGCTGCCCGGATAAGGGATCGATAGTTGCTCACCCATTTTATCCTCTTCAAGCTGGTGCTTTATGTAGGCCTGTATCTTCGCCGTGTTCTTACCCACCGTATCGACATAGTACCCTCTGCACCAGAACTCCCTGTTCCTGTATTTGAATTTTAGATCCCCAAACTGCTCGTAAAGCATCAGACTACTTTTACCCTTCAGATATCCCATGAAGCTCGACACACTCATCTTCGGCGGGATCTCCAGAAGCATGTGAATATGATCTGCACAACATTCTGCTTCCAGAATTCGTACGTTTTTCCATTCACACAATTTTCTTAATATGCTGCCTACTGCCCTACGCTTCTCTCCATAGAACGCTTGTCTTCGGTATTTGGGCGCGAAAACTATGTGATATTTACAGTTCCATCGGGTGTGCGCTAAGCTCTTTTCGTCCCCCATTGGGACCCCCTTTTGATTTCTTGTTGAACTTTTGCAGTTGCCAGACCGCAAGATGTTTTAACAAATCAAAAGGGGTTTTAATAACTGGCTTAAAGCTGAAAGCTTTCCGGAACCCCCAGCCTAGCTGGGGGTTTTCCATAGACAAAAAGAAGGCCTCCGGATAGAGGCCTTCTTGTGACAAAAGAGCACCGCCTGTAGCACTGACAAACGTAGCGCCAGCAGGTGCCGGCTTATGCCTTCAGGACATTAAGCGCGGCGTCGTAATCCGGCTCGTGGGTGATTTCATCCACCAACTGGCTGAAAATAACGTTGTCGTTTTCGTCAAGCACGATGACTGCGCGCGCCGCCAAACCTTTCAGCGGGCCGTCAACGATTTCGACGCCGTAGTTTTTCAGAAACGCGTTATTACGCAGAGTGGAAAGCGTAATAACGTTGCTCAGGCCTTCCGCGCCGCAAAAACGCGACTGCGCAAAAGGCAGGTCAGCAGAAACGCACAATACGACGGTATTCTCCACTTCTGTGGCCAGTTGATTAAACTTACGAACTGATGCGGCGCATACGCCAGTATCAATGCTTGGGAAAATATTCAGCACTTTGCGTTTGCCTGCATATTGGCTGAGGGAAACGTCAGACAAATCTTTTGCGACAAGAGTAAAAGCCTGTGCTTTGCTACCAGCCTGCGGAATAACGTTGGCAACGGTGACCGGGTTACCCTGGAAATGTACAGTCTGTGACATAATAATGTTCCTATTTACTTATAGTTAACGTCGAAATCCAGTTTAAGTCATTATTCATTAACACGGCAAATACTATTTGTAGCAAGCCGCGTCCGGCGCTATCAGAGGGGAAGAGATGAGATCTGTTAAGGTATATGAGGAAACCTGGCCGTTACATACGCCTTTCGTTATTGCGCGTGGTAGCCGAAGCGAAGCGCATGTTGTCGTTGTCGAACTGGAAGAAGAGGACGTAAAAGGCATCGGGGAATGTACGCCATATCCACGTTATGGTGAAAGTGATGCCTCGGTCATGGCGCAAATCATGAGTATTGTGTCTCAGTTAGAAAACGGGCTGACTCGCGAAGCATTGCAGAAACTGTTGCCGGCAGGCGCGGCGCGCAACGCGGTGGATAGCGCCTTATGGGATTTGCAGGCCCGCCAGCGGCAGCAAAGCCTTGCCGGGCTGCTCGGCGTGACGCTGGCCCCGGTTGTTACTACCGCGCAAACGGTAGTGATAGGCACGCCGGAACAGATGGCGGCCAGTGCGGCGGCACTATGGGAAAAAGGGGCGACGTTGCTGAAAATTAAACTCGATGCTCGTCTGATTAGCGAACGTATGGTGGCGATCCGCTCGGCGGTGCCGGAGGCGACGCTCATTGTGGACGCCAATGAATCGTGGCGTCCGGAGGGGCTGGCGGCGCGTTGCCAGTTACTGGCGGATCTGAATGTCGCGATGCTGGAGCAACCGCTGCCCGCGCAGGATGACGCCGCCCTGGAAAATTTTATTCATCCGTTGCCCATCTGTGCAGATGAGAGCTGCCATACTCGCAGTGGTCTGAAAACCCTGACGGGGCGCTACGATATGATCAACATTAAGCTGGATAAAACCGGCGGTCTGACCGAGGCGCTGGCGCTGGCAACGGAGGCGCGGGAGCAAGGATTCGGCCTGATGCTGGGCTGTATGCTCTGTACATCAAGAGCGATTAGCGCCGCGCTGCCGCTTATGCCGCAGGTGAGCTTCGCCGATCTTGATGGCCCAACATGGCTGGCGGTTGATGTTGAGCCCGCGCTACGCTTTACGACGGGTCAACTCCATCTTTAGGATGCCAGCGAAGCAGATTCGACATAGCCAGCAGGTATTTTTCGCTGGCTTCATCGGCGGAAACAGGGGGAAACTCGGCGGTAATGCAGTGCAGGTTGAGGTCGGCGCACCAGCTGCCAAACGAACCGGGCGTTTCGTAACCTACGCTGGTCACCAGCGGCAACGCAAACGCATCGGCCAGCCACTCGCCTAGCTCGCTGCGACGTGGATCTTCAATGCAGGCTAGCGGATCGTGAAAAGAGACGACCCAGGCGGGTTGGAGTCGATGTATTAACTGGCAAAGCGCCTGGGTTTCCGGTTCTGAGCCGGGATGGTCGCCGGTTAGCAGCACGACATCACGCTCTTGCGCGCGGCTATTCCAGCGATAAACTGTCTCACCCGCTTTCCAGTTGGCGGCGGGAAAGTTACGGTTTAGATCAATGCCATTCGCATTTGCCCTTAACCCCAGTTGACAGCCATCAGGATTAACGGCAAGTATGACATGATGACGGCGAAGGGACGGATTTAAGGTGCGTAACGCACAGGAGAGCGTCACCACGGATGAGGTTTCATCCCCGTGGGTGCCAGCCAGTATCAGGCCACTTTCGCGATCGGCGGCAGGCGCCGGAAACCAGATTAGCGGCGCGCCAAGTAGCGAATGTCCATAATGTTCAGTGCCTGGCGGAAATGCGCCGCGCTCGGCACGGGGGCGGGTGACAGTCATGCGCGTTTCCCGAAGCTGAGACCAGTAGGGTAATCATCGTAGTGTTGTGTAAAACCCGCCGATTATCAAATGGTTTTTATTTACCTTCTCGTATGGTGCGATATCAACTTTCTGGCGGAAGATAATTGCATTCCTTTCTGCTGAAACAAATAATTACGTTGTCATTTAACTCATCTTTGAGGAACTTCTATGAGGCATTCTGTTTCAGTAACCTGTTGTGCGCTATTGGTTAGCAGCTTTTCCCTGGCATATGCTGCGGATGTTCCCGGCGGAACGGTACTGGCAGAGAAACAAGAACTGGTGCGTCATATCAAAGATGAGCCCGCTTCGTTAGATCCAGCGAAAGCCGTTGGGCTGCCTGAAATTCAGGTGATCCGCGATCTGTTTGAAGGGCTGGTTAACCAGAACGAAAAGGGTGAAATTATCCCGGGCGTCGCCAGCCAGTGGAAGAGCAATGATAATCGTATCTGGACGTTTACGTTGCGGGATAATGCGCAATGGGCCGATGGAACGCCGGTGACCGCCCAGGATTTTGTCTATAGCTGGCAACGCCTTGTTGATCCCAAAACGCTTTCCCCCTTCGCCTGGTTTTCCGCTCTGGCTGGCATCACTAATGCGCAAGCCATTATCGACGGTAAAGTCACGCCGGATCAGCTTGGCGTCAGTGCCGTGGACGCGCACACTTTGCGTGTTCAGCTTGACAAGCCGTTGCCCTGGTTTGCCAGTCTGACCGCCAGTTTTGCCTTTTATCCGGTCCAAAAAGCGAATGTCGAAAGCGGCAAAGACTGGATGAAGCCGGGAAAACTGATCGGCAATGGCGCGTATGTGCTTAAAGAGCGCGTGGTAAATGAAAAACTGGTGGTCATGCCTAATACGCATTACTGGGATAACGCGAAAACGGTACTGCAAAAAGTGACATTTTTACCCATTAACCAGGAGTCGGCTGCGACGAAACGTTATCTTGCCGGTGATATCGATATCACCGAATCTTTCCCTAAAAATATGTACCAGAAATTATTGAAGGATATTCCAGGGCAAGTTTATACGCCGCCGCAATTAGGGACTTATTATTATGCGTTTAATACGCAGAAAGGGCCGACGGCGGATTCCCGCGTTCGTCTGGCGCTAAGTATGACCATTGATCGCCGTTTGATGGCGGAAAAAGTCTTAGGTACCGGTGAAAAACCGGCCTGGCATTTTACACCGGATGTCACGGCAGGATTTACGCCAGACCCTTCACCGTTTGAACAAATGAGCCAGGAAGAACTTAATGCCCAGGCGAAAACATTGCTGCGTGCAGCAGGCTACGGATCGCAGAAGCCGCTTAAATTAACCCTGCTTTACAATACCTCAGAAAACCATCAGAAAATCGCGATTGCGGTGGCGTCAATGTGGAAGAAAAATCTGGGAGTGGATGTGAAATTGCAAAACCAGGAGTGGAAAACGTATATCGACAGCCGGAATACCGGTAATTTTGATGTTATTCGCGCCTCCTGGGTGGGTGATTACAACGAACCGTCGACTTTCTTATCTTTATTAACGTCCACGCATACGGGGAATATTTCACGCTTTACTAATCCGACTTATGACAAAATCCTGACACAAGCGACGATGGAAAATACCGCCGAAGCGCGTAACGCGGATTACAATGCAGCGGAGAAAATTTTAACGGAACAAGCGCCTATAGCGCCTATTTATCAGTATACCAATGGCCGGTTAATTAAACCGTGGGTAAAGGGATACCCCATTACTAACCCGGAAGATGTGGCCTATAGCCGTACGATGTATATCGTGAAGCACTGATGCGTACTGGTTTCTTGTTAACGCAAGGTAGCCAAGCCCGCCGCCTGATGCTGGCAGAAGGCATGGGGATTAAGCGAGCGCCTGATGCCGCCGTTCTCATTGCTGTGTTTTCAGCCAGGCGGCAATATCCTGTGTCGGCAGATGATGTTGTGCATTCCAGGTGTCACTCATCGGCCACCACATACCGTCACCACGCGCGAAGGCGACGCGATAGCGCAGCATTGGATCATGCGGATGTAAACGGAGTTGCTCCTGTAAGTCAGGTAGCGTCAATACGCCTCGGGTAAAGGTTTGCTGCGTCACGCGTTCGACCGTTTCCGCCAGTTTTGCATAAGAGGTCGTTTCCCCCGCGACAAAGACGACTTCGTTAGTGATACGCGGCTGATGCAGATAAATTTCAGTGGTCAGGCGACCAATATCCGCAGGCGACGTGACGGTGACCTGCATTTCCCATCCGCCGAGGGCATTGATGGTTTTTTGGGCTAAGTTGACCACACCAAAGGCCGGTTCGAAGAGAAAAGAGATAAATATGCCGGTTGAAACAATCACCCACTCTGTGGCGTTTTGCTCGCGCAAAAGTGTCCTGACGTCATACTGTTCGTCCCACACCGGCTGGCCGCTGCCTTTGCCGACCACATCGTAATTCACGCCAAACTGCCAGGGGAAATAGCGCTTAACGCCCGCCTCCAGTACCGCGCGGGTGATTTTTATCTGGGTACCTGCATCGGCGACAAACCCCATACAATTGATGATCGTATCAAAACCGCGGAATTGATCTTTTAACGCTGCAACCGAACTGCCCGCGATGTCGACCGGGATAAACCGCGCACCGGCATCCGCCAGTTGTTGATGAATGCTGGAACGTCGTTTGCTCTGTTTATCCCTGGATCGCCCTGACACAATAACGCTAACGGAACCATTACGCTGTGTGACCGCCGGAACCAACGACGCCAGCACTGACGCCCCCAGTTGTCCCGCGCCCAGCACCAATACTTTTTCACCTACCTGATTATTGGATTGTTTCATTTGCCCCTCTCTGTGTTAATTCACCTGTAGGTAGAGATTACGTCAGGGATCTGCGTTCGATAAGACGCCGAAGACGGGTTAGACTGTTCTGATAAATGGGATAATTGGTGGGGGGAAAATGGATAAGCTGGAAGCGATGCAGGTCTATGTTTGCGTGGTGGATACCCATAGTTTTATCAGAGCCGCCGAAGTGCTGGGCGTGCCGCGCTCAACGGTATCGCGGGTGGTTAAAGAACTGGAATCCTGGCTTAAGATTCAACTTTTGCAACGTACAACCCGCAAACTTAGCGTGACCGCAGAGGGGCGGCGTTACTACGAAGAGTGCAAAAGAGTGCTGGCAGATATCGCGGCCATGGAGTCGTCATTTCCCGGCCGGGCGGCACAACCCAAAGGGCGTTTTAAAGTGGGGATGCCGCAATCTCTCGCCCGGCATTGCATTATTCCCACGCTCCCGGCCTTTTTGCGCCAGTATCCGGAGCTGGAGCTGATACTTTGTTCCAGCGATAGCGTGGAGGATATTATCCTTCAAGGGTATGACTGCGTGATTCGGGCCGGCAGGATCGATGATTCCACCACGCTGGTTGCCCGTCCGCTCGCCAGTTTTAACTGGGTGATAGCAGCATCGCCCACTTACATTGAGCGTTACGGTAGCCCTGAAAATTTAGATGATCTGCAAAAACACCATGCGGTCGGCTACCTGAACCACCGCACCGGGCGTACCACCGACTGGTTTTTTACGCGTGAGGGGGAGGATTACGCGATGCGGATGCAGGAGACGCTGGTTGTCGATGATACGGACGCTTATATTCAGGCCGGAATACAGGGGCTGGGGTTAATTCGCGTCGCCAGCTATCTGGTTGCGCCGTATCTGCACAGCGGGGCGCTGGTGACCTGCATGGACAACCATTCTTATGATTTGCCGCTTGCGCTGGTCTATCCGCAAAACAGGTTTCTGCCGCCTTCGGTACGCGCTTTTTATGACTGGTGCAAAACGGCGCTGAGCCAGTCGGAGCCTCTTCGCTAAAAAATATTATTCCGGATATCGCATTGCCTGTTCAGAAAACTTTTCCACAGACGTTCAAAATGACGGTACTGGTTTTGACGCATAAGAAAAAGGCATTATCAAACAGGGGGCTACACGGCGAGGATATAGCAAGCACAGAACGTTTGGATGCAATAAAAAATCTGTACAACTGTTATTAATGAACTTTTGTATAAATATAATCGGATTTAACAATACTCATTGTACCTGTATTTTGCTCTTATCATGGCGTCTTTACGACGAAAGGGTGCTTTAGCGTGGAATATTCAATATTAAGTAACAACCTTAAAATGCCTATGGTGGGTTTTGGCGTTTTTAAGGTAACCGACAAAGAAGAATGTCAGCAGTCAGTGTTAAGCGCTATTCGCAGCGGTTATCGTCTTATCGATACCGCTGCGGTATACGGCAATGAAGATGCTGTTGGTGACGCTGTTAGTGAAGCCATCGCGACAGGTCTGTGTACCCGTGAGGAGTTATTTATTACTTCTAAACTGTGGGTGCAAGATATGGCTAACTACGATCTGGCCAAAGCAGGTATTGAAGCGTCGCTGAAAAAATCCGGGTTAGATTATTTTGATCTCTATTTATTGCATCAGGCAATGGGCGATTATTTTAGTGCGTGGCGCGCGCTGGAAGACGCTTATGAAGCCGGTAAACTAAAAGCCATTGGCGTGTCCAACTTCTATGCGCATGTGTTAGCCAACTTCTGTGAAACCGTCAGAATTACGCCAATGGTAAACCAGGTCGAATTGCATCCATACTTTGCACAACCCGCCGCGCTGGAAACCATGAAGCATTATAACGTTCAGCCTGAAGCGTGGGCGCCGTTAGGCGGCGGGAGACATAAACCGTATGAAAATGTCATGCTTCAAAGGATTGCCGATGCCCATCAAAAAACCATCGCGCAGGTTGTCCTGCGTTGGAACGTGCAGCGTGGCGTCACGGTTATTCCTAAATCCACTCGACAGGAACGCATTGAAGAGAACTTTGCTATCTGGGATTTCTCACTAACGGATAACGAAATGGCTCAAATCAACGCCCTTGATTTAGGCTACGTTGGCGAAGCGGTGAAGCATTTTAATCCTGAATTTGTTCGCGGTTGTCTTGGCGTTAAAATCCACGATTGATCGCAGCGCTTGCGGATGTTTTCTCGCATGAACAGCTTCTAACACGGTTGCCAGAGCGTAGACGGCAACCGTGTGATATTCGCCTGGCCGTCAGGCGCCGAAGGCACCATCAATGGTGTGCATCGCGCCGGTGACGAAAGAGGCTTCCGGGCCGGCAAGCCATGCCACCATTCCAGCCACTTCTTCAGGTCTTCCGTGTCGTTTGATCGCCATGAAACTGTGCATCAGCTCTTTCATGGGGCCATCTTCCGGATTGATGTCAGTATCAATGGGGCCTGGCTGCACCACATTTATCGTAATTCCGCGGGGGCCAAAATCACGGGCCAGGCCGCGCGCCAGCCCTTGCAGGGCTGATTTACTGGCGGCGTACGCGGCCATTCCCGGTACGGGCATCCGATCGCCATTCACGGAACCGATAATAATAATGCGTCCACCTTCCGGCATGTTGCGGGCTGCTTCGACTGACGCATGGTAAGGCGCATGGATATTAATGCGGAACAAACGATCTATTGCATCGCTATCTTGTTCCAGCGCATCGCCGAAGAGAGCGACGCCCGCATTGACGACCAGAATATCCAGCGGTCCGTACTCACGCACGAGGCTGATGACGGCATCACGATCGGCGCTATCCGTCTGGATGGCGGTGCTTCCGGTTTCCGCTGCCAGTTTTTCGGCGGCTTCACGCGATCCGGCGTAGCTGAAAACGACCGATGCGCCGTCAGCGCTAAAGCGTCGTACAATAGCCGCGCCGATACCACGACTTCCCCCTAAAACCAGTACAGATTTGTTGCGAAATAGCGTCATCAGGATGTCCTTTATGATATTGTAGTAACCACTACAATATGCGTAATGAAATCATGCCGTCAAGGAGTTATGTAGTAATGACTACAAAACATAGCCGAACGCCGGGTCGCCCTCGCCAGTTCGATCCGGAGCAAGCCATTGAAACCGCTCAACACTTATTTCATTCGCGCGGCTACGACGCGGTGAGCGTAGCGGATCTGACAAAAGCGTTCGGGATCAATCCTCCCAGTTTCTATGCGGCGTTTGGCAGCAAGCTGGGGCTGTATACTCGCGTATTAAAGCGTTACAGGATGACCGACGCGATTCCGCTCGGGGCGCTTCTGCGTCACGATCGCCCGACCGCGAAGTGCCTTATCGATGTGCTGATGGAAGCGGCAAGACGTTACGCTGCCGATCCTGATGCCACTGGGTGTCTGGTTCTGGAGGGCGCTCATTGTAACGATAAACCGGCACGAGAGGCCGCCTGCGAGTTTTACATCGCTGCTGAAAACCTAATTCGCACTTATGTCGCCATGCGGTATCCGCAAGAGGCTGACCGGACGACGGACTTTATGGGGACGCTAATGGCGGGGCTTTCCGCCAAGGCGCGAGCGGGGTATAGCCTGGAGCGTCTTCAGGAGAGCGTGCTTCTGGCTGGGGATGTGCTGGAGCGATTACTGCCGGATTAACGCAGCGCATCAAAAAACCTGAGCCAATCAGATACGGGCAAACAGAGAGCAATAGCCCTAATCATCCATCTTGCCGTTGCGGCATTCGGTAAAGTACATCAAAAATAGAAGTGTCAGGGAAACGAGAAATGCAAAAATGTAGTCTTATTACGGTACTTAGCTTATCAGTGTTGATGCTAGCCGGATGTACAACGACCTATACCATGACGACCCGGACGGGAGAGATTATTGAAACGCAGGGTAAGCCGGAGGTTGACACCGCAACCGGAATGACGAAATACGCTGATGCTTATGGTTATCATCGCGTCATTAAAACCAGTGAAATAGTGCAGACGACAGAAGGCGCATCGAAGCTGGACTGGTAATGCGCTAAAGCAGTTGGGAGGCCGTGTCCAGTATGGGTACCGGACTGTTTCTGGGCCTGAATTGAATAGAGCGCCTGTATAGCCGAATATAGGGTCTCGGCTTGATTTGTGTCGTCAGTTATTTGGTTTTTCCCTGTATAGTGAAGATAAACAGTACTCATGGCTAACGGTCTGTTTTGGATTGTTAACTATCCCGGATTCTGCGCGTTTTATTTAGTCACAATCATGGTTAAGAATATTTTGGGTCAGACTTACACGCCGGGTATTAAGATAATCCGTCGCATAGAGAGCTTGATCGGCATCATTCGGTTCAAGAAGAAATGGTGTGACTTTTGGTATGAGATCAGCAAACAGGTTATATTGATCCACAGAGGCAAAATGCTGGGTAGCGCTGGCCCAGGGCATTCGCATCAGCTCCGCGTAAGAAGGGGATAGTTGAACAGGCAAATCAAATTCTTTCAGATTAGCAAGCATCTCCTTACTCATATAAAATGTGACCCTGTTTCGCGAAAAGGTGTTAAGTACTGCCTTCAGTCGTTTAACTTTTGCTTCTTTACTCATGCTATTATCAAAAAAACGTGGTGAAAGCATAATAGCAATCGATGCATTTGATGAAATAACATTATGTAGTGGTTTCAGGGCTACAACAATCTAATCGTTTGTGAAGATACGCTACGTACCAGAGGAGGTAGTATAGTTTCCACCCAGCCAGATCACATAATCTGTTGTTTTGAGGGGAAGAGCTTTTTCCGGTATATTACCCCTGTCAGGTGCCACTGTTTCAATTGCTAGTGAGTCTTGTCCCCCAGACATTATTTACTTTAGAACTCAAAAAATTATATTCTGAAATGTTCCTTAGTTTTAGTAGAGTTATCTGTGAGCGGGTAAAAAAGAGATTGAATCTCACTTTGTTCTGCAATTGCCGAAGTAATCTGAGCGTGTTCTGATCGATCAGATGACTATACAGACCAACAGTTTTTCCGGAAAGTATTGCTGAGGCATTGTTCGCAAGAAGCATCTCTTTTATAGCTCCTTGCCCAATAATCAGTACGCAACTGTATTTTTCTGGTCTGATTTTATCTATGGGGATATCGGTAAGATTGACCAGATCAGGAGTGCCATGCCGCCAATTATCATGAATGACTGTGGCTCCGGAGGCGTCTCCTCCGGCTCCCCTGGTAATAATAAGAGGAGGGTGGGTACTGGCTTGTGCGATATACGAAAAACAAGCTACCATTGCTAGCGCTGTGTTTATGATGGTTGTATACATATCGTCTGCCCTGATTTCGAAAATATGAATAATGTCTCCTCTTATAATGTACATCAAAAAGAGAACATTTTAATTAAATGTTATCTCAACGAGATAAAAGGTTAGCACAGTAAAGTATAGAGAGAATGTAATCATACCAACATTATAGATGTGGGAGCATGAAGGCCCCGCAAGCCGCCCGGCCAGCATACTCCCATTAATAGTTAAAGTATGGACTTTGCTTTTATCGTAAACTGTAGCCAATATTACCTGATCACTACACCGTACAATACTGTCAGAAATCTGTCCCCGGTGTCGCGTGCACGCAATTTATTTTTTCAATTCTTTCAAAACGTTAACTATATTTAATGGCCACTTATTTTACCAGAATCAATACTGAGAGTTTTATTACCGTTCTGAAAAGAGAAGACTTTTCAGATGAAATGCGTGGATGGTACGAAGTCATTACAGTACAGGGATGTAATAATAAAGATCGACAATGGATTCATTATTCTGTTGCTTTTGGACAGATGCCAAATGGAAGTATTCAATATCTTCTCCTTCTCTCCTGATAAGATTCAGTTTTGGCAATATACACATATATATTGTATTGGAAAATTGTTGATATTGTTCCTTATGACCAACGAAATGGAATTTTGCATATTTACCACATTTTATTACCCTGGACATGGGTATTTTGCCTCCATCAACGGAATTATGTTCCATACCAAAAAAACTGCTTACGGCGATGACCTGGTCTTTGGTATTATCCGGCTTAAAAGACGAGAGACAATACACATTTTTGCCCCACGTTCTGAGCGTCTCATGAATGATTTTCCATTTTATAGGCGACGCTTTTTTAGGAAGGTCATTTGTTGCGATCTGATGAGATGTTTGAAATCCGAAAATTTCTTTTGACGTAAGCTGACAAATTTCGAACTGATAATGTTCATCACAGTCAAGCCAGTAGGGAGGCCGTAGGTTTCTGAGATCCCAGAAATCAGCCTTGCGATAGTTATTGGGATTGACGCCAAATGTTTTTTTGAACTCTCGACTATAGGACTGTACTGAATCAAACCCCATTCTGAACGCGATATCTGTAACCGACTGAGAGGTCAACTTTAGCAGAGTGGCGCTTCTGCTCAACTTGCGTTGTCTGATATATTTTCCGATAGACACCCCACACTTTTTTTTAAAAAAATCCTGCAAACTCCTTCGCGAATAACCTGTTATAACAACCAGCTTTTCAATATCAATCCTCTCCTCAAGGTTTTTTTCTATTTGCTCTAATACTGAGTCTATTATGGCTTTTTTCATCATCATTCCTCTTTGTTGAAGCCTTAAATATAAATATTTAAGGTGTTTGACATACTGTGTTATTAAACTACTGAGGGTTGTTAGCTTTTCTGGCAAAACAAGGAAGATTTAAATTGCTTGACGTTTCTGAATAAACTTTACACTTGGAGATCGGCTTTTGCCAGTAAAGCTAAGTAATTAGCATGGCGAAGGGCATAATTTCACAGGCGGTTAAAATGATTGAATAACTCTGAATTTTTAGCCCGTGAGATTATAAATCTCGTAATTATTTCTAATGATTTAATAAAAGGGAATTGTTTTGTACTTAAAAAAATCTTTATTAGCGTTAGCGATTTGTGCATCCGTGGTCTCAGTAGAGGCGGTGGCGAATACCAGAGCCAATGATATGGCTTCTTCTGCTACACCTGCTTCTGTTGGTCACCGTCCTGTGGCAACTACTAATGCAAAAAAGATAGAAGTGTCTGGGGAACTGACGACCGGTTCAACCCTCCAGATAGCGGATGTTTTTATTAGGGATGAGGATGGGGATCCCTTATCGCTGGATAAAATGAATAATGCCGACGATATTAAATGGTATCTGGTGGATAATGAGGCCGCCGATCCTTCTGGAACCCCGGCGGCAACCGGGACGGCTTTTACCATTCCTGCTGATGCAGGCGGTAAAAAAATTAAAATCGTTTACCGGATTAAGACGGCAACGGGGACGCCGGATAGTGCATTCTTGCCTGCCACTGTCTTATTAACTTCTGCATCTTCTGGGGTGGGCGGCGACTCCGCCGCAGACGGTACAATTTCTAATAAGCTACGTTCTGTCACTATCAATGTGGTGAATGAAAGTGGTAAACCAACTGATGAACTCAACGGTACCAATGACGCCAACACCCCAGTGGTGGGCGGCACCCTTGAAGCGGTACTGGAATGTGCCGCCACAGCGGCGGCTGAGTGTGAGGTCAGTAATTATAACTTTACCTGGCAGATGGCGGATGCCGGGACACCAGATAAGTTCACCGATCTGAATAATACCAACGCTGAAAAACATAAATATATTATTAAGGGAACTGAGCAGAATAAACTGTTCCGTGTCCACGTTACGCCTAAAACGACGAAAGCCACGCCGGAGAATAAACGCGCTATCCGTCGCTGATGGTTACCGCCAAATAAACATCTTATTTAAATACTCCCTCTGCCAGGCAGGGGGATATAGCAGGAGACAATAAAGTGGTTTTTTCTAAAAAACCCATTACTAAATATATAACCTGGGCCATTGTTACCAGTCAGATTTCACTCCCGGTCATCGCTGATAGCGATAATGAAATTCAGTCATGGATTGCAGGAACGGCATCGTCTATTTCTCCGCATCTGCAGGAGGGGACGCTGGAGGATTATGCCAAAGGAAAAATAAAGGCATTGCCAGGGCAAGCCGCTAATCATCTGGTGAACGAGGGGATGAAGAGCGCTTTTCCGGAGATTATTTTCCGTGGTGGCGTCAATCTTGAAGATGGCGCGAAATATCGCTCATCAGAGTTCGATATGTTTATTCCCACCCAGGAAACGACATCGTCTTTACTCTTTGGCCAGCTTGGCTTTCGCGACCACGACAGCAGCAGTTTCGATGGCCGCATCTATGCTAACGTTGGTGTGGGTTACCGTCAGGAGGTCAATGGATGGCTGCTCGGCGTCAATACGTTTCTGGATGCCGACATCCGTTATTCCCACTTACGTGGCGGCATTGGCGGGGAAGTCTATAAAGACAGTCTGGCCTTTTCCGGCAACTATTATTTCCCTCTCACCGGCTGGAAAACGTCAGCAGCGCATGAATTACATGATGAGCGTCCGGCATATGGCTTTGATCTGCGAACAAAAGGCACGCTTCCCGATTTTCCCTGGTTCAGTGGCGAGCTGACATATGAACAGTATTACGGGGATAAAGTTGATCTATTGGGTAACGGTACATTAAGCCGGAATCCCCGCGCCGCAGGTGCGGCTCTGGTCTGGAATCCTGTCCCCTTGCTTGAGGTCAGAGCAGGATATCGGGACGCCGGTAAAGGCGGATCGCAGGCAGAGGGCGGTCTGAGAGTCAACTATTCCTTCGGTACGCCGTTACATGAACAGCTTGATTACCGCAACGTTGGGGCGCCCTCAAATACGACTAATCGGCGTGCCTTTGTCGATCGTAATTACGATATCGTCATGGCGTATCGGGAGCAGGCCAGTAAAATCCGCATTACGGTAATGCCGGTGTCAGGCCTGTCCGGGACGCTGGTGACATTAATGGCGACGGTAGATAGCCGTTACTCGATTGAGAAGGTTGAGTGGTCGGGTGATGCGGAGCTTCTCGCCGGACTCCAGCTTCAGGGGAGTCTGGGCAGCGGCCTTATCCTTCCACAACTTCCGCTGACGGCGAGCGACGGTCAGGAGTATAGCCTTTATTTAACGGTGACTGACAGCCGGGGTGCTCGCGTGACCTCCGAGCGTATCCCGGTAAGGGTGACACAGGATGAGACCAGTTTCCGTTCATGGATAAATGTTATCAATGACGATGTTCAGGTTGAGAACGGCAACTTTGTTATCAGTACGCCGCTTCCTGCCGGAGAAGAGGGGAAGGTTATTGAGTGGCACTACGTGCGCGAGCGTTCTGAAGAGGAGTGGGCGTCGCTCAAACCACGTAATATTAAGTATCAATCAGATACGCCGGGTCTGGCATTTAAAGCGCTCGGCGGTACAGAGCGTGACGGCCATTGGGTTGAACGGGTTCTGGTGACCCATATCGGCGATGATGCCCGCTCGCTCAAATTACATATCGAAGCAAGCGGACCAGACGATAAACATCCGGTGAAGGGTACAGTACTACTACAAGCTCAGTCAGGCAGTATTGCGCAGAAGGTCACTTCTGTAGAGGTGCTTTTTACGCCGGGTACTGAAGAAGCCAACGGAAGCGTTACTGCGCCAGTCGTCGGAACGGAAATGCGAGCCAGAACGCTTTGTGTAAATAACACGGACTGTACTGATGCGTTTAATTATCAGTGGGAAATCTCGGATGAAATGAAATCCTGGCAATCCGTACCGGGGGCGACAAAAGCCACCAGGCTTATCCCTTATAGCCTTAACGGGGAATCGCTACAGAATAAATATATCCGCGTCAGAATTATTTCTGATAAAGAAAATGCTAAGAGTTCTACCGCAGCATCTGATGCGAATTAATGTTTTAAAAAGGATCAACAGTGCGTATGTCGAAACATAATCTTATTATCTATAGCCTGCTTCTGGCGGCTGTGTCAATAAGCGTCTCGGCGGGTTCGTCGACAACGTCCGCAGCAACCGTCGGGATGCTTTCTCCTCCTACGGCGCCGAGCGTTGGGCACAGACCTGAGAAACCGAGAGTTGTCTTCAAGTTCGAAAATGAGAAGGGGCAAGCTCTAGTGTATGACACTGATTATGCGCCCGTTTCGGGAACTACGCTAAACAAATATCTACTTTGGGACGCCAGGGACCCTGATACACATTACTTTCAGGCTAGTGAAACATCTACTATGACATGTACATATTATCTGGTTAATCGAGATGGTTCTCAGCATAAAGTTAAACGTGAAAAACCATGTGAATATAGATTTGACTTCAAGGAGGAGCATGTTGGTTCAAAACTAAAGTTGGAACTTTATAACGAAACGGATATGGCTTCAGCATCAGGCTACACGCCGGTGCCTACAGTCTCTGCTCCCTTCTACGTTGAGACAAAGGTCATAGTCAATATGCCTCCAGACTTAGCTATCGTGGATATAGATAAACCTGTTCTTTTACCGGGAGAAAGCGCTATCGTAAAACTTATTTTCAAGGACAAAGATAACAATCCTATAAATGATCTTGAGATAATGAGATATAGGGACTATAACCATGATGGGGAATGGGATATTTCCTTTGTCAAAAAGGGTTCTAACCCCGGCGAGTATATACATACGGTAACCTATAAAGGTGCTAATGGTAGTAGAGACCCAAAGGTATTCTTAGAATACAAACATTTGGGTGTATTTCTTTTGTCTAAAAAGATTATGATTACAGGGAAATAATTATGACGCCAACAACAACACAGGATTATATCTCATTGGGGCAGGAGTACTCAGTGACCTTTGGCAAAACACAACTGACCCTCAAACCTGGTATACTGGCTGAAGGCGAACCATTACCCTGTACAAAGGGGCTGGTGAGCCATGATTTATTGCCGGGTTACTGTATCCCGGGGATAAAAAAGCGGATTATTGTCGTTCCGTCACTGGATACGCCGGTTTGTGAATGGCAGGTAAAAGAATATAGTGACCGCCTTAAATCAGCGGGTAGCCACTCAAACCGGGCGGTATATGTGTTGAGTATGGATACGCCATTTGCTCAGGCCCGTTTTATTCGGGAACATGATATTCATCCCGGCATAATTTTTGTTTCTGACTACGCTTGCCGCCAGTTTTTGGATAATTCCGGGCTGAAAATTAATGAGCTCAGTATTTTTGCCAGAGCGTTGATAGAGTGCGATGAAAACAATGTGGTTACGCGTGTTATTGTACCACGAGATATCACTCATCTTCCTGTTTACTAATCACTTATATCAGCACCGCCCCTGCACAGAGAACCGAATAACCGGCAATGCAGGGGCGCAGGCATTCTCTTGTGTGCCCCCACATTTAATATATATACTATTGCATCACGCATAAGGAACTGAAAATGATGCCAGCGGATGGGGCAGGTTAACGTTATGGCACCACTGAATTTCTGCAATAATCGTCTGGTAACCGGAAAGCCACTTATGGCTTTGTGATTTGGCCTGCTGGTGCTGTAAATTATTTATCAATAGCTCCATTGATTCGCGGGTCTGCCAGTAATAATTATTAACTATTCTTCCGCTGGCGGCATCGGTATAGCTTTCCATCCCAATATAGCCATCAATAGACTGCGTATAGCGCTCAATCCAGCCATCCAGTTGATAAAACTCTTCGTCGTACTCTTTTTTTTCGAAAATAAAACTTGTCAGAAACAGCGACATAGTATTTCTCCTGTTACGCAATATCAATCAAACACCTATCAACGTGGATTCAAAACGTAAACCTGGCATCATTTTTTCAAGGCCGTCAGTCAGCATGTTTCCTGCCGCGTACAATTCATCAACCGGCATTTCCGGCAAGCTTTCAAGGATAAACCACATCGCTTTATCTGAAGCGCTTAGTCGGGTACGTACTCCCTGACGCCAGTTCCAGCGCCGACAGGTGACGCCTCTGTCATCGCGCCAGATAACTTCGCCCGGTTCTGGCGACTCGGTGACGGGTTGTCCTTCTTTCAGGGTATCAAATGTTTCACTACCGTCTGCGAAAACCAGCCGCGGCGATCCACAATAAGCCGCGCTATTTTCGCCGCCTACCGGTACGGCATAGCGCAGGCTCACGGCGTTATAAAGATCAACGACCGGGTCTAGCGCCGCCATTGTTCCATCCTTCAACACGCGTTTTCGTAGCGCTTCAGCCGAGCAGGGGGTGCGCTTTGGTTTTGCGCCGAATGCTTTAAACACCGCATTCCAGGCGTCTATATGCGCCTGTCCCCACGCAGGCTGGCCGTTAAGTACGGCCTGACAGGCCTCTTTTAGCGCGATTTCTCCGACCTGCGCATCGCGAATCGGAGCGGCAATAACATTAATACTTAATGCACGAAAACCGGGAGCGATACGGGCCAGTTCCGGGCTGATTGACGGTAACATAGAAGACATCGCATAATCCTGTAATGACTATTTTCTTCTATGATATCGACCAATGACCAAAAAAGTCAACTTATCGACCACGGCGGGCGCCGACGTCAGCACAATAAATGAAGCTGTTTCCCAACGTATCAAACAATTTCGTAGCCAAAAAAAGATGTCGCTGGATGAGCTTGCGCGGCGTTCCGGCGTCAGTAAAGGAATGCTGGTGGAAATTGAAGGCTGTAAAGCCAATCCAAGCATTGCGCTGTTATGTAAGATCGCGGCGGCAATGGGAGTGTCCGTGGCGGATTTTGTCAACGTCGCCAGCGAGCCGATGGTCCATCTTATCGACCGGGATGCTATTCCGGTGTTGTGGCGCGGCGAGAAAGGCGGCAGCGCAAAACTGATGGCGGGAACCAGCGGACCGGATATGCTGGAACTCTGGCAATGGATAATGCATCCTGGTGAACAGTTTGAATCGGCAGGACATCCGGCCGACACCTGTGAATTACTGTTTGTTAATCAGGGAACACTGACGTTAACGGTCGACGATAGACGCTTTATTATTCGGGAGGGCTGCTCCGCTGTAGCCAGAACTAATATGCCTCATGCCTACGTTAACGACACTAAGGAGGTGCTTGAATTTACCATGACAGTGAATGAAAAGAGCCGTTGATCACCGTGAGGAAGGCACTAACAACCCGTCATCCGGACAGGGAAGCCTCGGTGCCCGATAAGCGTTATCGGGCGCCGACTATCTTTTATTTTATCGCAGGCGCGGCCTCCGGATCATCGATATAGAGCGTCTGGCTTGGGAAGGCGAAGTCAGCGCCGTTTTCCTGGACAATCGCAATAATTTTCAGGTAAACATCCTGCTGTACGGCAAGCCATTCCTGCCATACTGTCGTTTTGGTAAAGCAATACACCATAATATTCAGCGAAGAGTCGGCGAATTCATTAAAATAGACCAACAGCGTCTGTTTCTGATCGATATCGCTGTGCGCCTGCAGCATGTTTCTGATAGCGTCAACAATGAGGCCAATTTTGTCGGCATCTTCGTAACGTAATCCAATAACCGTTTTTATTCGACGGTTGGTCATCCGTCCCGGATTCTCAACGCTAATGGATGAAAAGACGGAATTAGGCACGTACAACGGGCGGTGGTCGAATGTGTTAATTCGCGTAATTCGCCAGCCGATTTCGGCGACCGTACCTTCGATATTTCTGTCAGGAGAACGAATCCAGTCTCCGATACTGAAGGGGCGATCGAAATAGAGCATAATACCGGAGAAAAAATTACTCAGGACATCTTTGCCCGCCATACCAACAGCGATACCGCCGATACCGCCAAAGGTCAGCAGACCGGACAGACTCATGCCAAAATGTTCGCCATACAATAAGACAATCGCGACAATAATGGTTATTTTTATGACCCGTGCCAGAATACGGGTACTGGTGACATCTCTACCTTTATTGACCTGTGCTTTTTCAAATTGGTTAATAATCAGGAAAAGTTTTATCGTCAGAATAAGCGCAATGAGCGAGGTGCAGATAAAATCAATGACCCCGGAAGAGATAAAACGCAAATTATAATCTTCAATAGCATTATTCAGGATGCTCCCGATGGTCCCAATAATAATCGCGTAAATAAAAAACTGTGCCGCATGGAACGTGAATCCTTTCTTCCACTGTACGTTACGGCTGAGCCAAAATCTCACGACCAGCAACGCCATGCCGCAACTGAAAAGTATCGCCAGATTAAATGCGTTTTTGAGAAAAAATTCAGTGAACATTATTGTTTTCCGCTCCTTCCTACGATAACAGCTCAGAATGACCTGATTAACAGGTATTTTACCCAGGATAAACGCGTAGATCATCGATAAGTAAAAAGAAGAAATAGTGCTATCAGCTTTAATCTCAGCGGTTTACTTTTTATGTAAATACAATGTCACGTTTTATGGAGCAGACATCGCGTGATTGTCATGGTATTGTTGCTATCAGGTAACAAAGTCATCTGTAAAGGACAATACTATGATCATGATGAAGCTGAAATCGGCGAAGGGGAAAAAATTTCTGTTATGCCTGCTGGCAGTGTTTATCGTTGCGGCATCGGTGGTAACGCGCGCGACTATCGGCGGTGTGATTGAGCAATATCATATTCCACTGTCCGAGTGGACAAGCTCTATGTATGCCATTCAGTCGGCAATGATTTTCGTTTACAGTCTGGTGTTCACTATTCTGCTGGCGATTCCTTTGGGGATCTATTTCCTCGGCGGAGATGAGTAACAGGAATGAGGTATTGGCCGGATGGCAGCGCCATCCGGCAGGACGCAAGAGGGATTAATCGTCCTCGTCGTCCAGTTCAACCGGTGTCTGATACTCATCAGGCTTAATGACTAACAGGTCGCAGCGCAGATGGTCAATGACCTGTTCGGCCGTGTTCCCCAGAAACGCGGCCGAGAGTCCGGTACGTCCAACGGTGCCAAGCACAACGATCCCCGCCTGGAGATGTTCGGCAAGATCCGGGATAACTTCTTCCGGCAAGCCTTTTTCTACATGCGTAACTTTTTCATCGATGCTGAATTTCTGGCGCAGCGCTTTCATCGCCAGTAAATGCTGGCCTCTGATGGCGTCGTTATACACGCTGGGATCAAATTCCGGCAGCTCAATGGCGATATTGATTGGCGTAACGGGGTAGGCGCCGACCAGATGTACTTCGGTATGATTAACCTGCTCCGCCAATTGTAAGGTCTCTTTTACCAGCTTTTCGTTGAGAGCATTGTGATAGGGCTCTTCGCTTGCCAGGTTCACGGCGACCAGTGCTTTGCCGCCTTCTGGCCACGGCTGATCTTTGACCATCCACACGGGGCTTGGGCATTTACGCAGCAAATGCCAGTCGGTAGGGGTAAAAATGACCGCTTCCAGTCGATCGTGCTGATGCGCCATTTTCAACACCAGATCGTGACTGCCGGCGATAACCTCCTGGATGATGGCCTCAAAGGGACGATTGTGCCAGACCACTTTAATTTCAATGGGGACACCGGCTTCCAGATAATATTTCGCCTGCTCACGTATCCAGGCTGTGCGTTGGCTTATTACACCCTGACGCATTGCGGTGCGTTCGTCAGGAGAAAGTAGGGTGGTCATCTCATACGAAAAATCGTAAATAGGCAGGAAAGCTTTAATTTTGCCGCCAATCCGTTGATGCAAATAAACTGCTCGCCGTAATGCGGGTTGGTCGTCCTGGTTGGGATCGATGACCACCAGCATATTTTGATACATAGCCATACAGGGTCTCCTTACAACTGTCATCGCAGTTTGTAACTAAAGAGTAACTCAAATATGGTGAATGAAACAGAGGAAGCGCTTCTGCCAGATCAATAAATGAGAAAAATTTAACGATATGGCAGAAGATAACATCAATGGTCTGGCTGACGTTTAAGCGACGTTGCGGGTATGACCGGCGAGGGCCGCCAGCGCATCGCTGTTTTCAATAGTAATATACTTACCTTTCACCGCCAGCATACCGCTTTTCTGGAAACGCCCCAGCAGACGGCTAATGGTTTCGACCGTTAAGCCAAGATAGTTGCCGATATCGCCACGGGTCATCGTCAGGCGGAATTCACGCGGTGAAAAACCACGCTGCGCAAAGCGGCGGGACAGATTGTAAATAAACGCGGCCAGACGTTCTTCGGCGTTTTTCTTCGACAATAACAGGATCATATCCTGATCGCCTTTAATTTCACCACTCATCAGACGCATCATTTGCTGACGCAGGTTCGGCATTTTGCCGGACAGGTCATCCAGCGTCTCAAAGGGAATTTCACATACCATTGAGGTTTCCAGCGCCTGTGCAAAGCTCGGATGATGACCGCTGCCAATGGCGTCAAAACCCACCAGGTCGCCTGCTAAATGGAATCCAGTAATCTGCTCATCGCCTTGCTCGGTAATGGTGTAGCTTTTAATCGTTCCGGAGCGGATAGCATAGAGCGATTTCAGTTCATCACCTGCTTTAAACAGAGTTTGCCCTTTCTGAATGGGCTTTTTGCGCTCGATGATATTATCAAGCTGATCAAGCTCATGCTCGTTAAGTGTGAACGGGATGCAAAGCTGGCTGATACTGCAATCCTGGCAATGGATAGCACAACCGCCAGACTGAATGCGCCGTATAATTCGCTTTTCCGGGATCATAGGTCTGCTCAAGCCGTAATTGATATTTGTCAATTTTAACATCTTTTTGGTGAGCGCGTAAGTCTGAGCTATCCCGGAGAAGGAATAATTCAAGTATAAGTTTGATGAATGCTTTTATCTCTTTGAAAATACGTAATTTATTTGTTGTTGCTTTACCTAAAAGTGTGACCGATAAGGCACTTTTTGCCTGTATATTCATAATAAAAGATAGCCTTCATGGCGTAATAGCCACTCTTTTCGCTGCACGCCGCCTGCGTATCCGGTCAGAGTGCCGTTACGCCCGATGACGCGATGGCAGGGAACAACAATACTGATGGGGTTCGCGCCATTCGCAGCACCGACTGCGCGTGCGGCGCCCGGTCGTCCCAGTTGCGCCGCCAGTTGACCATAGTGCATCACCTGTCCGCAGGGGATAGCGCGCAACGCCTGCCATACTTCCCGTTGAAAAGGTGTGCCCCCCGTGGCGGTTTCCAGGGTATCAATTACGGCGAGATTGCCTGCAAAATAATCAGCAAGCTTATCGCTGAGTCCACCGGGGTTAGTCGCAGAAACGCATTCATAGCCTTCGTGACGGTAGTGGATATTTAGCAGTTGCTCCATACGATCGCGGTACTGTTCCCACTCAATGGCCCGCAGTCGAAACTGCTCATCACAAACCACCCATAACGGACCTAACGGCGTGGCTATCTTCTCTTCAAGTAATCTCAGCATCCGTTCTCTCACATCGTCTTAGCCTAACGTAAGAGACAAGATATCATGCCAGGAATACCCGCAACCATACTCCTTAAAAGATAATCAGGGATAACACATTTAGCGACAGTAATATCGTTGGCGGAGAAAAAGAGAGCCTGGCGAGGCGGTTAATTGCCTTACATTGTCGCTGTTATTGGAAATAACTGTAAATCGTTGTCGGTATAACAGGGCACGGTTATGATAACGGCAGTCGCAAAAACGCTGGAGGATGAACCATGAACCTTGACGATAAAGCGCTGTTTCTTGACGCCATGGAGGATGTCCAGCCGCTGAAACGCCATACTGATGTACACTGGCAGCCAACGCGTAATCTTAAAACGCCCCAGCGTATCGACACGCTTCAGCTTGATAATTTCCTGACGACGGGCTTTCTGGATATTCTGCCGCTGAATGAACCGCTGGAATTTCGTCGGGAAGGATTGCAGCAAGGTGTCATCGACAAGTTACGCAGTGGAAAATACCCTCAGCAGGCCAGCCTTAATTTGTTACGCCAGCCGGTCGAAACGTGCCGAAAGATGCTGTTTCGTTTTATCCTGGAGGCGCAAAAAGAGGGGTTGCGTAATATCCTGATCATTCATGGTAAAGGGCGAGAGGCGAAGTCACATGCCAATATCGTCCGAAGCTATGTGGCCCGCTGGTTGACAGAGTTTGAGGATGTACAGGCTTATTGTTCGGCGCTGCCGCACCATGGCGGCGGCGGGGCATGTTATGTCGCGTTACGTAAAACGGTGCAGGCTAAACAGGATAACTGGGAGCGCCATGCGAAGCGTAGTCGGTAAATCGTTGCCGCTGGCGGACAGGACCGCCAGCCAAGCTCACGCGAACCCGATTTTATGCCCGATATAACGCCTTATCCAAACGCTTAGGGTTCTGCAAGAGAACGGGATTATAACGCTGTCTGCGGTAATAACACGGATAAACAGTCATTCACTTATTTAAGCGTCTATTAAAATGTACTGGCTTTAGACTTAACTATTAAGCAGAAAATGGTGATAAGTACATCACTTGTCAATATGGATGGATGAATATCCTGGCATAGCGAATATAGGTGATTTTATCTGTTGCACTAAGGGAAATGGCGATGGTCTGGTATTGAATATGGAGAATGTGAAAGAAACGAATGGCAATAGGTATCCGAAATGCTATAAAAATAAAACCTGTCTCCTATCCTGGTTGTAGGCCGTCAAAAATGTTAAGAAATATTAGCGTCAGGACATGCATTATTCTATTGATGATATGTACGTTTCTTTTGGTGGATACTTTACAAATAGCTTTTCTGCACGATCTCCCTATTTTAATTACGTGTAATATCATTTATCTGATCTCGGCATTACTGCTTTGGTGGTATATGACCTGCTACCTGGTTGTGCCAATTAATACCGTGAAGAAAAGTATTGAAGAGGTCGCAGCAGGAAACTTGTCTATTCATATCTCCGAATTTGGCAATAATTGCGCCGGGCGACTCATCCCCGGGATTAATGGCATGTCGGATAATATTTCCGCGCTGGTACGTGAAATCAGATCCTCTTCGCAAACGGCAATGACCCTTTCCGAACAATTGGCGGCGCGCAGTATGTCGCTATCCGTAAAGACGGAACAGCAGTCGGCCTCGTTAATTCAAACTGCCGCCAGTATGGATGAAATGGCGGCGAGTACCAAAAACAATGCGGATAATACCCGAATGGCGAGCATACAGGCGGATTGTGCAACCCAATGCGCCCGTAAAGGCGGTGAATTAATGGTGCGGGTTACAGAAAATATGCGTTCTATTACCGACTGTGCCTCGCAGATGACGGAGATTATTTCATTGATTGACGGTATCGCATTCCAGACTAATATTCTGGCGCTTAACGCGGCGGTAGAGGCTGCGCGGGCGGGCGATCATGGAAAAGGTTTCTCCGTGGTGGCCGGGGAAGTGCGTAATCTGGCGCATCGTAGCGCCGAGGCGGCAAAAAGTATCAAGGCGCTGATCGACGTTACGCATGACAATGTGCGGCAGGGGGCCGCCATAGTGCAGGAGGCTGAAAAAAATATGCAGGAGATTGTTGGCGGCTCCGGGCAATTAAATGTGCTGATGAGTGAAATTTCCACCACCACGCGGGAGCAGGAAAAAGGCATTAACCAGATAACTCTGGCGTTGAGCGATCTGGAAAGCGCAACCCATAGCAATGTCTTAATGGTTGAAGCGCTATCTGCTTCTTCGGATGTTTTAAAGGCGCAGGTGATCGAGTTACAGACTAAAACCGACAAATTTCGTTTAAGCCAGCCGGGTTACAGTGAACATGCGCTGACGCGCTCTCATATATCATCTCTTTCGACCATCACCAGGCGCGGCCAGGTCTGATAATACATGTTTGGTAAGCGCCTGTTGCTAAGGCGCTTTTTTCGCACGTTCCCGTCATTCTTTTTGCGCAATGAGAAAATGAGAGATTGCTTAACCTTTCCCGAAAGCTAGACTAACGGCATAAGAGTTGTAACGTGGAGGCGCTGTGGAAGCCATTAAGGGATCGGATGTGAACGTGCCGGATGCCGTTTTCGCATGGCTACTGGATGGTCGTGGTGGAGTAAAACCGCTCGAAGATAATGATGTGATCGATAGTCAGCATCCCTGTTGGCTACATCTTAATTATACCCACCCGGACAGCGCCCGCTGGTTGGCTTCAACGCCTTTACTCCCCAATAACGTGCGTGATGCGCTGGCTGGTGAAAGCTCGCGCCCGCGCGTAAGTCGTATGGGGGAAGGGACGCTCATTACGCTGCGCTGTATTAATGGCAGTACTGACGAACGCCCGGATCAATTAGTGGCAATGCGTTTATATATGGACGAGCGATTCATTGTGTCTACCCGTCAGCGAAAGGTTCTGGCGCTCGACGATGTGGTCAGTGATTTGCAGGAAGGCGCCGGGCCCGTAGATTGCGGCGGCTGGTTAGTGGATGTGTGCGATGCGTTAACCGATCACGCCAGTGAATTTATTGAAGAGCTACACGATAAAATTATCGATCTGGAAGATAATCTTCTCGACCAGCAAATCCCACCGCGCGGTTTCCTCGCCTTGCTACGTAAACAGCTAATTGTTATGCGCCGCTATATGGCGCCGCAGCGCGACGTCTATGCCCGGCTTGCGAGTGAACGGCTTCCGTGGATGAGCGACGATCACCGGCGCAGAATGCAGGATATCGCCGACAGGCTGGGAAGGGGGTTGGATGAAATTGACGCTTGTATCGCGCGTACTGGTATCATGGCGGATGAAATTGCCCAGGTGATGCAGGAGTCTCTGGCGCGCAGAACTTATACCATGTCGCTTATGGCGATGGTTTTTCTGCCCAGCACCTTCTTAACGGGGTTATTTGGCGTTAACCTGGGCGGTATTCCCGGCGGCGGATGGCGGTTCGGCTTTTCTCTGTTTTGTATTCTGTTAGTTGTCCTGATCGGTGGTGTTACTTTATGGTTGCATCGCAGTAAATGGTTGTAACAAAAGCGCTTTTTAGACCATTTCGTATGAAAAAACGCCGAGAAATTTGAGCGAAGTCAATAAACCATCTACCTATTCGGGGCAATATCTCTCTCGCAGGTGAATGCAACGTCAAGCGATGGGCGTTGCGCTCCATATTGTCTTACTTCCTTTTTTGAATTACTGCATAGCACAATTGATTCGTACGACGCCGGCTTAGATTAGTCGGCTTTTTTTTGCCTGTAGAATATCAGCGTCTACCCTTTAAGAGTCTGAATGACATTCTGGAGGGTAATATGAGCTGTCTTTTGACCTTATTATATCTACACTCGTCCTTGTCGGACCCGGTTCCCACTGACCCTGTTCCTATTCCTGAGCCGCTTCCCCGTCCTCAGCCGATGCCCGACCCGCCGCCGGACGAAGAACCGATTAAAATGTCGCATCAAACGCCCGGATCTGCGAGGATACGCGCCTGCTGACTATGAGTCGTTACCGCGAGAGTAAATTGTGACCGCTTTTTCAACCCTGAATGTTTTGCCCGCCGCCCAGCTCAATAACCTTACTGAGCTGGGCTATCTTGAGATGACGCCTGTTCAGGCCGCAGCATTACCCGTCATTCTGGCGGGAAATGATGTGCGTGTGCAGGCCAGGACCGGTAGCGGCAAAACGGCGGCGTTTGGTCTTGGGCTCTTGCATCGAATTGACGTCAGTCTGTTCCAGACACAGGCATTAGTGCTGTGTCCGACGCGGGAGCTGGCGGATCAGGTTGCCGGAGAGTTACGTCGCCTGGCCCGTTTTCTGCCAAATACCAAAATTCTGACCTTATGTGGTGGGCAACCCTTTGGCGCACAGCGTGACTCGCTTCAGCACGCTCCGCATATCATTGTCGCGACGCCGGGGCGCCTGCTGGATCATTTACAAAAAGAAACCGTATCGCTGGATGCTCTGCACATTCTGGTAATGGATGAAGCAGACCGAATGCTGGACATGGGATTCAGTGACGCCATTGATGAGGTGATCCGCTTTGCGCCTGCGACGCGCCAGACGTTATTGTTTTCAGCAACCTGGCCTGAGGCCATCGCGGCGATTAGCGGTCGTGTACAGCAGCAGCCAATACGTATTGAAATCGATACGCTAGATGCGCTACCGGCTATCGAACAACAGTTCTTCGAAACGTCTGCGCATGAAAAAATTTCGCTGCTACAAACGTTGCTTAGCCAGCATCAGCCAGCGTCCTGCGTGGTGTTTTGCAATACCAAAAAAGATTGTCAGGCCGTTTGTGATGCGCTTAATGCGGTAGGACAAAGCTCATTGGCGCTCCACGGCGATCTGGAACAACGCGACCGCGACCAGACGTTGGTGCGTTTTGCAAATGGTAGCGCGCGCATTCTGGTTGCCACCGACGTTGCCGCGCGAGGATTAGACATTAAATCGCTCGAACTGGTGGTTAACTATGAACTGGCCTGGGACCCGGAGGTGCATGTCCACCGTATTGGCCGTACGGCGCGCGCGGGAAGTAGCGGCCTGGCGATCAGTTTCTGCGCGCCGGAAGAGGCGCAGCGGGCGAATATTCTTTCAGAAATGCTGCAACTCAAGCTGAACTGGCTGAATGCGCCCGCCCGGCAGCCGTTACTCCCTCTGGCCGCAGAGATGACTACCCTATGCATTGACGGCGGCAAAAAAGCGAAAATGCGTCCGGGAGATATTTTGGGCGCGCTGACCGGCGATATTGGATTAGACGGGGCGGATATTGGCAAAATTAACGTGCATCCCATGCACGTTTACGTCGCCGTACGTCAAGCGGTAGCGCAAAAAACCTGGAAGCAGTTGCAAAACGGGAAGATCAAAGGCAAGTCATGCCGGGTACGGCTATTAAAATGATCGATAGTATGGCGTCTCAGCGGAGTGCTGAGACGCCTGCAGATTATTTCACTTCGATAACATCAAGCCGCAACGCCGCTAAGGCGGTGTCATCTTCTTCCGGCTGCCAGCCAGCGGGCTGCAAGGGAATCTCTTCACGATCGAACGCTAAATCGCCGCCGTCGACGACCTCGGAACCGTGAGTGATCCCTTTGAAATCGAACAGGTTAGTGTCACAAAGGTGAGACGGCACGACATTCTGCATGGCGCTAAACATCGTCTCGATCCGTCCAGGATAGCGCTTATCCCAGTCGCGTAGCATGTCGGCAATCACCTGGCGTTGCAGGTTGGGTTGCGAACCGCACAGATTACAAGGAATGATAGGGAAGGCTTTGGCCTCAGCAAAACGGACAATATCTTTCTCGCGGCAGTAAGCCAGCGGACGGATCACGATATGTTTGCCGTCATCGCTCATCAGCTTCGGCGGCATCCCTTTCATTTTTCCGCCATAGAACATATTCAGAAACAGGGTTTGCAGAATATCGTCGCGATGGTGGCCCAGGGCGATTTTGGTCGCGCCCAGTTCAGTCGCAGTACGATACAGGATACCCCGACGCAAACGCGAGCACAGCGAGCAGGTAGTTTTTCCTTCCGGAATCTTCTCCTTAACAATACCGTAAGTGTTTTCTTCGACGATTTTATATTCTACGCCCAACTGCTCAAGGTAGGCTGGTAGGATATGCTCCGGGAAACCTGGCTGCTTTTGATCGAGGTTGACAGCGACCAGTGAAAAATTGATCGGGGCGCTTTGCTGCAAATTACGTAAAATTTCCAGCATCGTATAGCTATCTTTGCCGCCAGAAAGGCAAACCATAATGCGATCGCCTTCTTCAATCATATTAAAATCGGCAATCGCTTCGCCAACGTTACGGCGCAGGCGCTTTTGCAACTTGTTGAGGTTGTATTGTTCTTTCTTTGTATTCTTTTGAATTTCTTGCATTATTTCAGTTCTCTGGTACTAAATGGGGCAAATTGGGGGCAAACTTTGTAACTACGATAACCGCGCATTCAACATCGCTACTTGTTCGTCGTTCATGTCATCAATCCACATACCGTAAATTTCATACACCATCTGCGCAGTTTCATGTCCCATTTGGCTGGCGATAAATGCCGGGTTCGCTCCTGCCGTCAACAGCCAGCAGGCAAAAGTATGTCGCGTATGGTACGGATTACGGCGACGAATGCCAGCACGTTTTAATAGAGATAGTACCTTCGGATATTGTCAACTGTATACATCATGCAGACAGGCCCGTTAAGAAGTGACGGGCTCAACTGAAATTCAGGCGCCGCTGCGTCCTGATGATGGTACGTTTCAAGTGGTTCCGTGGGGTGAACCGGGACAGGTGTAAAATGATATTCGGCACACCCTTTTTGCTCTTTTAGTGGTGATATAAAATACGGTATCAGTATTTTATTATCTAATAAGATAATGCAGAGTGTTTAATTATCGTTGGGTAAGATCAGTTTACCGTATACTATTTAAAATTTTCTTGCCTATTCTGGTGGTCGTATTGAATTAAAAATAGCCTGTTTCATATGTACAGTTCAGACAAATTATTTGCGATGAGAATTGCTACCTGATATCGACATCTTATGATGTATACCATAATTCTGGCTGGAGAACGTGATGCGTATAACAGTAAGTGATATATCAACCAGAGAATCACAGCAGACGGTACAGAGACAACCCATCAGAAGCTGGGATACCATACCGTACCTTTCAATGCTGGATGGTCTTTATCAGGACGCTATCTTTCATGAGCAAGTGTCTAATTTACCAGAAGAATATATTAAGCTGGATGAGATGGCCAAAGATGAAGAAAAGAACAGCTTAAATATTTATGACTTCTTCTTTGAGCCAATACATGAAATTATATGTGAAGATATTAAATCAACATTGGGTTTTTATTATTCAAATAGTGCAACCTTCCGTAGGTTGGTTAATTATAAAGTAGAGCGCAGCATAAATGACGATGTAGACACCAATAAATGTGAGGTAAAGATATCTCCAGATTATAGTTACGAAAATATTGATGGGGGGCGAGGATATTTATCGCTTCCATTTGATAAGAACGGCTATCCAATTTCCCCTGACTTTCACAACTGTGTAAATGGAATTACATCAGAAAAATTGTTGTTAGATCTATTTCTAAAATATATTTTGCACGATCATTTAAATGCAAACGGTGAAGTTACAAACATTTACGCTAATGTTATTTATAAAGAGATTGATCCCGCTGCAATTGCACATACATCGGCGTGTTTTTCTCAGGTAACGATGAGTGGTGAACATGAGCTATTTAATGTGGATAGCGTAACTGTTCCACCTAAAAGTACTGAGCAAATTATATCTGAGGGAAAGGAAATTCAAAGGCAAATTTTCTTATCTTCTCATAGCGGCAATCATTTTCAGCCAGTAATCATTCATAAAATGGACAGGAGTATTAAAAATATTGCAATAACTAGTTTGTTATTATCATCAAGATTAGCAGTAACATCTGGTGATTATAGGATAAAAAATGGTAATTCAGAAGGTGAGAATGATTTTTTACCCGTTAAAGAATTACAAAGATATGAAAGGGCTCTCCCGGAGGATCATCCTGCCCCAAATACGGAGCCTCATCCGCTGGGTAAGGTGTTAGATGGTCTATTTGATCACTATACATCTGTTGCAGGAGGACACCTTGTCGCAGTACTCAAACTACTTGGAAAAGAACAAGAGGCAAATAGTTATAAAAGAGGCTATCATGAATTACTTGCATTTTCTCAAACTGGGCAGTGGACGCATGATGGAAGAGCTATTGCTGCTGAATATATGTTTAAAGGTCTTTTAGTTCATTTAAGTGATAAACTCATCACCCTCGGTGAGGGAAGTTTCGTTTCTTTTTTATCTTTTGTAAGAGAAAACATCCAACACCAATATAAAATATATGAGCTAATGGCGCGTGATATGCTGGTTCATCCTTTGCCTTTCAGCACTGAGTCTGCACCACCTATGATAGACAGTCCTTTATGGACAAGGGAAAGCCATTATACGAAAGTCCTGTATGAAAAGTTTCCTGCTATTTCTGGTTCAAGCTTTGAGGTTTTCTATGGTAAGGAAGCTATTATTACAGCGTTAGAAATAGTATCTTTCGGTAGACAAGAAAGAGGAAAGAGCGCTTTTAATAAAAAAAGGATGATTCATCTTTTTAAGCTAGTTCAATTAGTGATACACCATTTATCCAGCAATGGTGGTGATAGAGTATTGCTTAGCCCTGAAGGTATAAAGAATAATTTTATTATTATGCGTCATATTATTTTTTGGTGTGCAAAGATAACGGGGCCAATTAACGATAAAAAAATAAACGCAATAGCAAGAAGAATTGTGGTTAATAATAAATTTTCCAACGGTGTTAAATCAATACTTCCCAAAAGCAACGATCCTTTAATTTCGTTAATGAAAGCCGCGATCAATAAGCAGCTAAACTGGGCGGAGAAATATTATCGAGCAGAGACTCATATGAAGGAACATATGCAGGAGTGTGATATTTTAGGACTAATGGACACCAACAAAATGGTGCGAGAGGCCGTTATTGGGCTTATTCACGAGATCAGTGATATTGCGAAAAGCAGCTGGCTGACATTAGAAGAACAACATGAGAGACAGGTTAAGGCTCTCGAATCGTTCAAGGAGAAACTTTCCTCCATGAATGGCGGGCAAGAATTCGTTTATGGATTTAATAAGATTATTCAGGAGGGGCTTGGAGGATTAATTGAGCTGAGTTTTGATCTTGATGATACTGTACATCATCGCACAGCTTCCTCATTAAGTCCGGCTGCAAGGGCAGGACTTCATCTCTTAGGAACGGTCTGGAATATTGTAATGAGTATTGTCCCTGGTTTTAACGCACTGGCTGGTACCAGTAGTATTCTTAACCGGGCCGTTGTGGAAAACTCTGCGGATGTATGCGGTTACGTACAGGATATCATTCGTATCGGTATGGAGGCTGTTCCTGTTGCTGGAGCGAAGTTCACAGAAAGAGCGGCAAATGCAAAGTATACGGGCCTCCGATTTGTTGAAAATAAAATACAAAGAGGTGTAGTACGAGCACCGATTCAAAAAGGGAGTAACTATAAAATTATAGAGTCAATAGAAAATACAGATTTTATTTATCAAAAAAGTAGTCAGAAAGTTCTTGAGTTAGGACCAGAGGGAAACGATGGGCTCTATCGCGCTACCGGTTTTGATAAACAAACATATGGTTATTACAAATCGTCAGGAGAAGGCTTTTACAGAAAACAAGCCTCATATCCACCGCTGTCATCAGAAGCGCCTAATACGATAAAATATGGCGACAGAGAGCTCGTTTTAACTAAAGAACCCGGTTCAGAAACGTATCGGGCAACCTATTCGGATAGCGGAAAAGATTCAGCTATGACATTTTACCGATCTTCTGATGGGCGATTTTATCAGGCGTCAGGGCTGAAAGGTGGGGGGCTTATTCGCCATATTGATAAACCTTATTCAGAGTTAAGAGAAGGAGACGTGGGTTATGATGACGAACTTCTGGAAATTTCGGATGATTCTCCCCTACTGGAAGACATACTGTCCTCCCTGTCAGAAGATTTATACCCTACATCAGAAGAAAATGTACAAAGTATTTATAAGAAATACCAGAGTGGGGATGCAGCAGCAGGGGAGACCGAAGTTGTATTATGCCGAGGTACAATAGGTCCGCAGGCTGAAAATATTGTTAGTTTTAAAACAGCAGGCGGTATTGAGGGGGCCGATGTAGAAGTATTGCCTGTCTCTGTTGAAATAGCCAGAGAGCAGGTTAGAAGTGGAAGAATCGTACCTGAATATACCACGGATCTTAGTGTTGCCGACAGGTTCAGCAGGGAACATTATCTTATTATCGTTAGGGCAAAAGTCAAATATCTTACACGAGGTAGCGTCAGTGAAAGCGGCTGGGTTATGCCAAAAAACACACCAGTGGACCCTGTTGGTATAATTGACAGGACATATGGTAAAGCAGAAAATACGGGGCAGGCAAACGCTTCTAAGTAATCATAAATTCTGAACAAGTTTATTGTTTTTATCTCTCGTGTATGAAAGATTGCTTTTATACTTTAAATAATTCGAGTTGCAGGAAGGCGGCAAGCGAGCGGATCCCCAGGAGCTTACTCAAGTAAGTGACTGGGGTAAGGGAACGCAGCCGCAGCACATGCAACCTGAAGTATGTTATGGCGAGATACGCAACGGGTCAAAAGCGTCTTTATTCTGTCATCCGTATTAATTAAGATGTCACCACGACCAGAAAAATATCGGAACGAAGAGATGTATGACTAAAGAAGCTGTAATCTTTCTATTTATCGCCATCGTGGTAGAAGTTATCGCCACGATCTCATTAAAATTATCGGATAGTTTTACGCGTCTGGTACCGAGCATCGTTACCATCATCGGATATTGTATCGCGTTCTGGTGCCTTACCATCCCTATGCGAACCATCCCTGCGGGTATCATTTATGCCATTTGGTCTGGGGTAGGGATTGTTCTTATTGGATTGATAGGATGGTTGTTTCTTGGCCAAAAACTGGATGTGCCGGCTATTATTGGCATGTTGCTTATCATCTGCGGCGTAATCGTAATCAATCTATTTTCAAAAAGCGTCAGTCACTAGGCGATGATGATGGTTGATTTGAGCCCGCACTCTCTTATGCGGGCTCGGGTATTTAGCGCACCACCAGTACGGAGCATTCCGCATGACGCACAACGGCTGCGGCGTTGGAACCCAACAGATAGGTAGTAATATCCGGACGATGCGAGGCGATAATCACCATATCGGCCGGTAATTTTTTTGCCATTTCCAGAATCTTATCTTTAGGAGAGCCTTCTGCAACGTGCGCCTGCACGCGGTCCGCGGGAAGGTTGAATTTCTTGATAATCGCTTCCAGTTGAGATTTGGCTTCGGCTTTCAAATCGTCCATTGCGGGGAGCTCTGCTGAATAAGCCAGTCCCAGGGAAGCGTAATAGGGCAAAGACGGGATTACAGTCAAAAAGTGCACTTTAGCGTCGTCAATCTTTGCTTCGGCTTCAACATGCGAAATCACGCGTTGAGTTAATTCTGAATCTGAAATATCGATGGGTACAAGAATCGTTCTGTTCATAAAACCTCCTGTTTAAGTATCCACTGAAATTCTACTCCCTAAAGGCACTTTATGTACAATGACATACGTCACATTTTAGGTGCTGCTCCACGATACTCTGCGGGGACTACCAACAGGAGAGAACGGCGTAATATTAAGCGCATTCCCCGTAAATAATCAGCGAGTTGACGTTAAAACGTTATTTCTGCCTTGTCAGGAAAGACCTAAAAAGAGATGTTACCGTTTAATTCAATAATTAATGAAATAATTCGCAGTGAAATAGATATAATTTATACGAATGCTTTTGGGGGCATTATACGAAATAAAAATTATACAATATCATTCGGTTACGATATTCTACGCCTGTTATATGCCTTTATTGTCACATATTCATTTTGTCGCTGGGCCATTGCGTTAACCTTTGCTTTCCAGCGTATAAATTGACAAGCCCGAACGGATGTTCGGGCTTTTTTTGTTTCCAGGTTAATCCTTAGAATATTTTTTAATCTGCGCCGGTTTTTTCCGCTTTTCCTGCCAGCAAGGCAAGAAAGTCATAGCGTTTTTGCAAATCCAATGCGGCATCTCGCCATAATTGTTCAGCTACTTCAGGCTGTTGCGCATTCAGGCGACGGAAACGCTGTTCATTAAGCAACGTGTCCGCCAGTGCATCTGACGGTGGCCGAGAGTCCAGAGCCAGCGGCGGCTTGCCTTCATCCGCTCGGCGGGGATCAAAGCGGTATAACGGCCAGAAACCGGTCGCCGTTAACTGGCGCATTTGGTCATGGCTTAGCGCCAGATCGTAACCATGTTCCTCACAGGGGCTATAGGCAATGATCAGCGACGGCCCTGGCCAGGCTTCGGCCTCCTGGATCGCTTTCACCGTCTGGTTTAACTGCGCGCCCAGCGAAATTTGTGCGACGTAAACATGACCATACATCATCATGCTGACGCCAAGATCTTTACGGGCTTTACGCTTGCCATGTTCGCCAAATTTAGTGACGGCGCCAAGCGGCGTCGCCTTCGACGCCTGGCCGCCAGTATTGGAATAACACTGCGTATCCAGAACCAGAATATTGACATTCTCCGTCAGGCTTAACACATGGTCTAAACCGCCAAAGCCGATGTCGTATGCCCAACCATCGCCGCCAATCAGCCAGATTGATTTTTCTACCAGCGCATCAGCATCCTTTAACAGTTCCTCTGCGCCCGCAACCGATTTCAGATGTTGGCGTAATGCGGCGACCTGCTCACGCCGAACGTCAGGCGTTGCTTCGGCATGCAGCGCATCGTTTAATTCCGCCGGAATGCGATCGGCGAATTGCGCCAGTAAACGCATGACGCGCGCCCGGTGCTGATCCACGCTCAGACGGAAACCGAGGCCAAATTCCGCGTTATCTTCAAATAACGAATTCGCCCATGCCGGGCCGCGTCCGTTGGCATCGGTGGTATAAGGCGTTGAGGGTAAGTTACCGCCGTAAATAGAGGAACACCCCGTGGCGTTAGCGATTAACATTCTGTCGCCATATAACTGAGTCAGCAGTTTAATATACGGCGTTTCACCGCAGCCGGAACAGGCGCCGGAATATTCAAACAGCGGCGTAATAAGCTGCGATGTGCGGATATCAATTCGTTCCAGTTTGCTGCGATCGATTTCCGGTAAGTCGAGGAAAAAGTCATAATTCACTTTCTCTTCTTCCACATGCTCAAGGCGCGACATCATGTTAATCGCCTTGATCTGTGGATTTTGCCGATCTTTAGCCGGGCAGACCTCTACGCATAAATTACAGCCAGTACAGTCTTCCGGCGCGACCTGCAGCACATATTTCTGGCCGCGCATATCGCGGGACTTCACGTCCAGCGAATGCAGACTGGCTGGCGCGTTCTCCATCGCCTGCGGGGAAACGACTTTCGCACGAATTGCCGAGTGAGGGCAGGCGGCGACGCAGTGATTACATTGTGTACACAGTTCCTTTTTCCAGACAGGAATCTCTTCGGCGATATTGCGTTTTTCCCAGCGGGTGGTGCCCATCGGCCATGTTCCGTCCGGCGGCAGGGCGGAAACAGGCAGTGCGTCGCCGAGGCCCGCCAACATGGCGGCGGTAACGGTTTTCACGAAATCCGGCGCGGCGTCTGAGACAACCGGCGGGCGATGCGCGCTGTGCGGATTAACCGCCTGCAACGGCACTTCCGCCAGCGATTCCTGCGCCAGAGCCAATGCCTGCCAGTTACGCTCAACCAGATCCTGACCTTTGCTGCTATAGCTTTTGGCAATCGCGCCCTGCAGCTCAACCAGGGCGCTATCGCCCGGAAGAATATGCGTCAGGTGGAAGAAAGCCATTTGCATGACGGTATTGATGCGGGCGCCAAGTCCACATTCGCGGGCGATTTTCGCCGCGTTAACCACGTAAAAACGCGCCTTTTTCTGATTCAACACCGCCTGAACTTCTTGCGGCAGACGCGACCAGACCTCGTCGGCGCTGTACGGCGTATTAAGCAGAAAGATTCCGCCTGGCTTCAGACGTTCCGCCATCTGATATTTATCGATAAACTGTAATTGATGGCAGCCGACAAAATCCGCCTGAGCAATTAAGTAAGCGGAACGAATGGGTTTTTCGCTGACGCGCAGGTGCGATACCGTGAGCCCGCCAGCTTTTTTAGAGTCATAAACGAAATAACCTTGCGCATACCACGGCGTAGAATTACCGATAATTTTAATATTATTTTTCGTGGCGGATACGCTGCCGTCGCTTCCCAGACCGTAAAATAACGCTTCAAGTTTAGCGCTGCCGGGCAGGGTATTTTCCGGTAATGGCAGCGAGAGATTAGTGACGTCATCATAAATGCCCACCGTAAACCGTGGTTTGGGTTTCGCGCGGCTAAGTTCATTAAAGACCGCCAGTACGCACGCCGGGCCGAACTCTTTGGATGATAGCCCATAACGGCCGCCAATGGTGCGCGGCAACGTTTCGCGCTCGCCATTATTAAAGGCCTCCGCCAGTGCGGTCATCACGTCCAGATAAAGTGGCTCGGCCTGCGCGCCTGGCTCTTTAGTGCGATCCAGCACGGCGATAGCGCGAACGGTTTCCGGTAATGCCTGTAACAAGTGTTTGGCGGAGAAGGGGCGGAACAGACGGACTTTCAGAACGCCGACCTTTTCTCCCCGTATCAGTAGCTCGTCCACGACCTCTTCGCAGGTGCCGAGGGCGGACCCCATCACAATGATGACGCGTTCAGCCTGGGGATGGCCATAATATTCAAATGGCTGGTAGTGGCGGCCCGTAGCGTCGCCAAATGCCTTCATCGCCTCTTCAACATGATCATAAACGGCGTCGTACCACGGATTGGTCGCTTCACGAGACTGGAAGTAGGTGTCCGGATTCGCTGAAGTTCCACGAATCACCGGATGTTCCGGATTCAGCGCGCGGGCGCGGTGAGCGTCGATCTCCGCCTGCGGCATCAGGTTCAGAATGGTTTCATCCGTTAGCGGTATAATTTTGTTGATTTCATGCGATGTACGGAAGCCATCAAAAAAATGAATAAACGGAACGCGGCTTTTCAGCGTAGCCCTGTGTGCGATCAGCGCAAAATCCTGCGCTTCCTGAACGCTGGCGGCGCATAACATCGCGCAGCCTGTCTGGCGGACCGCCATCACATCGGAATGGTCGCCAAAAATAGAAAGCGCGTGTGTGGCGACGGTGCGCGCGGCAACGTGCAGTACAAACGGCGTGAGCTGCCCCGCCAGTTTATACAGCGTTGGAATCATCAGCAGCAGCCCCTGCGATGATGTAAATGACGTAGAAAGCGAACCGGTTTGTAACGCACCGTGAACGGCGGCGATCGCGCCGCCTTCCGACTGCATCTCTACCACACGCGGCGTATCGCCCCAGACATTTTTAAGCCCATTACCGGCCCAGGCATCCGCTTGTTCAGCCATTGTTGAACTGGGCGTAATCGGGTAAATGGCAATAACCTCGCTGGTACGGAACGCCACCGACGCTACCGCGCCATTACCGTCAATTGTTTGCATATGACACCCTTACATTGCGCAAAAAAGAGGGACACGCATAATCGTGAGCGCGTCCTGTAGTTATCCTTTTATTTTAGCAAAGCCCTTCAAGCCCCATTTTCGCTTTTGTGTCCCTGGCGGGAGGAGAATGGCGATTTCTTGCCGAAAAGGCGTAAAAAATTGCCAGTAAATGTTAATGAAGCGCATAAATGCGCGCTTTGCCTCTCGACGCGTCAGTTTCTGCTGCCTATTATTTAGGGCGGTGTCGTTTGGGTGAATAAACAGAGGGGAGAGAAATGCGCACAGCGTTTTGGGTGGGATGTGCCGCGTTATTATTGTCGGCTTGCAGTAGCGAACCTGTTCAGCAGGCAACTGCGGCGCATGTTTCGCCAGGGATGAAAGCGGCGATGTCCAGCGCCGGCGAAGCGAATTGCGCTATGATTGGCGGTTCACTTTCAGCGGCCCGGCAGCTTGATGGTTCAGTAATTGGTATGTGCGCGCTACCCAACGGCAAACGTTGTAGCGAACAGTCGCTTGCCGCCGGAAGCTGCGGGAGTTATTAAGCGCGGCGTTTCGCCTGACGCGTATAACTTTTCACTTAATGGCTTAGTGCGCTAAATCCGCCAGTTTATACATTAGCGTTGTTTCTGCCGTCGCCAGCGTTAACTGGTTCGCGGTTAAATCGACCTGCGCGCCTTTGCTGAAGAGCTCGCTGAGGGTGCCGTCCAGCGCATTAAGCTGCGGATCGGCGCACATCATTCGGGTCATCGCTAAATTTTTCACTTTTAATTCGCCGTCCGACAGTTTTCCTTCGCCGGTGAATTGATTGCACATTTTGCCGGATACCGTCATGTCCTCGCCAAAGCTGAGCTCCGGGCCGGTGACCGTTTTACCGTTTACGCTTTCCAGAACAAAGCGGTGGTGCTCCAGTTGCTCGCGTTTGACGGACACTTTTCCACTGCTCACACACCCCGTCATTATGATGCTCAGGGCGACCAGCGTGACGATTTTCTTCATTGATATTCTCTGTAATCTGATAGTTAACACTGACTATAGTAATGATATGACCGGATAGATCTTCAGGGGTTATCCGAAAATGCTCCCCTGAGCGCAGGGGAGCGACAGGATTAGAACAGCGCGTTCGGGCAGGCTTCGCCCTTCTCAAGCTGGCTTAAGTTTTGTAACGTGGTTTCAGAGATGCTGATCAGCGCTTCTGCGGTCAGGAATGCCTGATGCCCCGTAAACAGTACGTTATGGCAGGCCGACAGACGGCGGAAAACATCATCCTGAATAACATCGTTTGATTTATCTTCAAAGAACAGGTCGCGTTCGTTTTCATACACATCCATCCCCAGCGAGCCGATTTTCTGATTCTTCAGAGCTTCGATAGCCGCCTGGGAATCAATCAGCGCGCCACGACTGGTATTAATGACCATAACGCCATTTTTCATTTGATCGAATGCCGCATGGTTCAGCAAATGGTAGTTTTCCGGCGTGAGCGGGCAGTGCAGAGAAATGACATCCGATTCGGCAAACAACGTTTGCAGATCCACATACTCGACGCCGAGGTCAAGCGCGGCAGCGCTGGGATAGGGATCAAACGCCAGTAAACGCATTCCAAAGCCTTTCAGGATACGCAGCGCGGCGACGCCGATTTTACCGGTACCAATGACGCCAGCGGTTTTTCCGTGCATGGTAAAGCCGGTCAGTCCCTCAAGGGAAAAGTTAGCGTCGCGGGTGCGTTGATAAGCACGGTGAATACGGCGGTTCAATGTCATCATCATGCCAATCGCATGTTCAGCGACGGCTTCCGGAGAATAAGCCGGTACGCGCACCACCTGCAAGCCGAGCTCTTTAGCGGCATCCAGGTCGACATTATTAAATCCGGCGCAACGCAGCGCGATGTATTTCACGCCGTGTTTTTTCAGCTCTTCCAGTACCGGTCGGCTCCCGTCGTCATTCACGAAGATACAAACTGCTTCACATCCATTGGCGGTTTTCGCCGTTTTCTCGGTTAGCAGAAAATCAAAAAACTCCAGTTCAAAACCGAACGCTTCGTTCACTTGCTGTAGATATTTCTTGTCATACTGTTTGGTACTATAGACGGCGAGTTTCATATGACCTTCTCCAGTGATGTTAGAATCACACAAATATGCTTAAAATTATCTTACAAAAAATCAAAAATAATTGATAGTCATACATATAATGAATAATTTTAGGTTATCATTCTCCACAACGCCTCAAATAGCCGGAGGGCGCCCCTGCAACAGGCATAACGCATCACCCGCTTGCAACATGAACTATTAGGCTATGTACGGGCAATCATGCCAAAATAAAGAGATAGCCAACTGAATTTTTCGTTAAATCAGGAAATTAATGGCCCATGAAGGGTAAATATAAAGCCGCCCTTGCGCTACTGTTACTGCTGATTCTTGTCCCTCTGACGCTACTGATGACCCTCGGGCTGTGGGTTCCCACTCTGGCGGGAATTTGGCTACCCGTCGGTACCCGTATCGCTCTGGAACAAAGTCCACGCCTGACACGTCATGGGTTAGTGATTCCCGATCTTCGCTATCTGGTCAATGATTGTTCGTTAGCGCATATTACCCAGGCGGAACTGACGCATCCCAGCCGTTGGTTGCTGAATATTAAAAGCCTCAAACTGGATGCCGCATGCCTGGCGAAACTGCCCGCTACGGAAGCTTCTCCCGCCGCGCCGCGTACGCTGGCGCAGTGGCAGTCAATGCTGCCCAATACCTGGATTAACATCGATAATGTCATTCTCGCGCCCTGGCCGGAATGGCAGGGCAAGCTGGCGATCTCCATGACGCCGATCATTCAGCAGATACGTTATCAGGGCGAAAAAGTAAAATTTCAAGGGCAGCTACGCGGTCAGGCATTGACGGTGAGCCAACTGGAGATCGCCGCGCTGGCCAACCAGCCTCCCGTTAGCCTGGCGGGGGAGTTTATGTTGCCGCTGGTACCGGATGGCCTACCGGTCAGCGGTCATGCGGCAGCGACCTTGCGTCTGCCGCAGGAACCGTCGCTGGTGGATGCGGAACTGGAGTGGCGTGATAACGCCGGACAGCTCATCGTGATGGCGCGAGGTAATCCTGACCCGATTCTCGATCTCCCCTGGGCGGTAACGCGTCAGCGGCTTACCATCAGCGATGGCCGCTGGAACTGGCCATATCAGGGATTCCCCTTGAGCGGGCGTCTGGCTTTTAATATCGATAACTGGCAAGCCGGGCCGGATAATGCGCGAGTCAGCGGACGCCTGAATATTCTGACCCAGGGCGATGCCGGTAAAGCGAACGCTGTACTGACTATCGGCCCGGGAAAACTCAGCATGGATAGCAGTGAGATGCCTCTACAGCTTACCGGCGAGGCTAAACAGAAGGATTTAATCTTTTATGCCGTCTTGCCCGCTATGTTCCGCGGCAGTCTGGCCGATCCGCAGCTCACCTTTGCACCTGGCGCATTGCTACGCTCGCGCGGACGGGTGATTGATGCGTTAGATATTGATGAAATTCGTTGGCCGCTGGCGGGCGTTAAGGTGACGCCGCGCGGCGTTGATGGTCGATTACAGGCTATTTTACGGGCGCATGAAAATGAGATGGGCGATTTCGTTCTTCATCTTGATGGCCTGGCGAATGATTTTCTCCCTGATGCTGGTCGCTGGCGGTGGCGCTATTGGGGGCAAGGAAGCTTTACGCCAATGCGCGCCCACTGGGATATTGCCGGACAGGGCGAATGGCATGATAACACCATCAGGTTGACCAGTTTGTCCACCGGTTTTGATCAGTTGCACTATGGCGCAATGACCGTCACATCGCCAAGACTGGCGCTGAATAAACCTATTGTCTGGGTTCGCGACGCCACAACGCCGTCGCTACAGGGCGCGCTGTCTCTGGAGGCGGGAAAAACCGTATTTACCAGCGGGAGCGTGCTGCCGCCTTCTACCATTAATTTTAGCGTTGAAGGGCGCGAGCCAACCCTGTTCCAGTTTAAAGGCGACCTTCGGGCGGGGGCGATAGGGCCGGTACGGCTGAATGGGCGCTGGGATGGCGAACGCCTTCGCGGACAGGCCTGGTGGCCGAAGCAGTCGCTTATCGTTTTCCAGCCGTTGCTTCCACCAGACTGGAAAATGACGCTGCGCGAAGGCTCACTGTATGCGCAGGTGGCTTTTTCCGCCGCACAGGGGCAGGGGTTTGAAGCGGGTGGACACGGCGTGTTAAAAGGCGGTAGCGCCTGGATGCCGGATAACAAAATCAACGGCGTCGATTTCATTCTGCCATTTCGCTTCCACAACGGCGCGTGGCAATTGGGGACGCGCGGGCCCGTCTCGCTGCGTATTGCCGGGATAGTCAACCAGGTCACGGCGAAAAATATCACCGCTGATTTACAGGGCGGTTATCCCTGGAGCGAGTCGAATCCATTACTGCTAAGCGATGTCAGCGTAGACGTGCTGGGCGGTCAAATCATTATGAAACAGTTGCGAATGCCGCAGCACGACCCGGCGCTTTTGCGGGTGCAAAATATTTCATCCAGCGAATTGATTAGCGCCATAAATCCAAAGCAATTCGCCATGTCTGGTCCGGTCAGCGGCGCGCTGCCGCTGTGGCTGAACAATGAAAAATGGATAATCAAAGATGGCTGGCTTACGAATCCCGGGCCAATGACGTTGCGTATCGATAAAGATACTGCGGATGCGGTGGTGAAGGATAATGTCACGGCAGGCTCGGCGATTAACTGGCTACGTTATATGGAGATTACGCATTCGTGGACGAAAATTAACGTTGATAACCTGGGCGTACTAACGATGCAGGCGGCCATTACCGGCAAAAGCCGGGTAGATGGTAAAACCGCAATCGTTAACTTGAACTATACCCATGAAGAAAATGTGTTTACGCTGTGGCGCAGTTTGCGTTTTGGCGACAATTTACAGGCATGGCTTGAACAAAATACAGCGTTGCCGCAACCTCCTTGCCGGAAAGACAAGGACTGTGAGGATAAATAATGAAAATGAGTATTGCCATGCTGTCAGCGCTTGCGTCATTTATCGTGGTGGGCTGCACGCCACGTATTGAAGTCGCCGCGCCGGAACAGCCGATTACCATCAACATGAATGTAAAGATCGAGCATGAAATACATATCAAAGTCGATAAAGATGTTGAAGAACTCCTGAAATCACGCAGCGATCTATTCTGAGGCCATAATGAAAAAGTATTTAATGCTATGGGTGCTGACGCTGAGCTTGCTCACACCTTCTGTGTGGGCCTTAACCCTGGACGAAGCGCGCACGCAGGGCCGGGTTGGGGAAACGCTGAATGGCTATCTGGTAGCCTTAAAGAATGATGCCGAAACCCAGAAACTGGTGCTTGATATTAATCATGCCCGCCGCGCCAGTTATCAGCAGTTAGCGGATAGCAATCATCTTCCCGTGGACGAGGTGGCGAAGATGGCAGGGCAAAAACTGATTGAGCGCGCCAGGCCGGGAGAATATGTCCAGGGAATTAATGGCAAATGGATGCGTAAATAACCGCTTTCCGACAATTTTTTTACCGCAAAATGCATTTTTATATTGGTAATTTCTGAATTTAGCCGTTTGCGCCGAAATTAGGATAGCCGTGCGGCGTCATCTCTGATGGAGTGTCTCGCGTTGAGTCGTTTTTCAGAGAATACCGATGACGCTTTATCAAATTAAACCTGCTTTTCAGGCGCTGCTTCGCCCCGTAATGGCCTGGTTATATCGGCATCATATTACAGCCAATCAGATCACCCTTTCCGCTATGGCTCTCTCTATTGCGACCGGCCTGATATTGATTGTAGTGCCCCTGTATTTTCTGTTGCCCATCGTGTTATTTGCGCGCATGGCGCTCAACGCGCTGGATGGTATGTTAGCGCGCGAATGCCGCCAGCAATCTCGTTTAGGCGCCATTCTGAATGAAACGGGCGATGTGATTTCAGACATCGCGCTTTACCTACCGTTTCTTTTTCTGGCCGACAGCAGCGCGCCATTGGTGCTCGCCATGCTCCTGGCGATGGTGATGACTGAGTTTTGCGGCATATTAGCGCAAACGATCAACGGCGTACGTAGTTATGCCGGACCGTTTGGCAAAAGCGACAGAGCGCTGGTGTTTGGCGCAGGGGGGCTGGCGCTGACCTTTTGGCCTCAGGTGGCGCAGTGGAGCAATATAGTCTGGAGCATTGCTCTCGTATTGCTGCTTTGGACGACAGTAAACCGTTGTCGAAGCGCATTAATTGCGGTGGATGTCAAATGATGCTGCTCGAAAAATCCCTGCTCGTCATTTTTGCTCTTTTGCTGGCGGCCACTCTGGTAAATCGAATTCTGGTGTGGCGTCGTCCTGATAAGGACTGGCGCGAATTGGCGCTACGCATTCGGACCTGGTGGCTAATCATCATTCTGTTTTCGCTGGCGCTATTGTGTCCGACCTGGCTGGCATTGACCTTTTTCGCCTTACTCAGCTTTATGGCGCTAAAAGAATTCCTGACGCTGGTTTCCTCCCGTCATTCTGACCGAATGCCGCTGTTGTGGATGTTTATCGCGATTCCCATCAATTATTGGCTGATTGGAATTGGCTGGTACGGCATGTTCGTGGTGTTTATTCCGGTTTATGTCTTCTTATTTTTACCGGCGCGTATGGTGATCGTGGGTGATACGCAGGGGTTTTTACGCACCGCGTCGCAGCTTCACTGGAGTCTGATGACCACGGTTTTTGCCTTTAGCCATGTCGCTTTTTTGTTGGTGCTGCCTGCGGACGGCAAACAAACCGGCGCGCTACTGGTATTGTTTCTGGTCGGGCTGACTGAGTTTAACGACATTGCGCAGTATTTATGGGGTAAATCATTCGGGCACATCAAAGTGACGCCGACCGTAAGCCCGAATAAAACCCTGGCCGGGTTGGCGGGGGGCGTGATGACAACGGCGCTGGCGGGACTGGCATTGGGACCGTTACTCACCCCACTAAATGCGCCAATGTCAATACTGGCCGGGTTAATGATTGGCGGCACCGGGTTTTGCGGCGATGTGGTGATGTCCGCCGTAAAACGTGATGCCAGCGTAAAAGACAGCGGTACGTTGTTACCCGGTCACGGCGGCTTGCTTGATCGGCTGGACTCCCTGATCTTTACCGCGCCGGTGTTTTTTCATTTTATTCGTTATTTTTGCTACTGAACCGTTATGAACCGATTTCTTCGCACCTTATTTACGTTGTGTCTTGTCTGGCCCGTAATCCGGTTGTGGCTTGGGCTGCGGGTGAAGCACCGGGAGCGACTTCCCCATTGCGGCCCGCTGATCGTGGTGGCCAATCATAATAGCCACATGGATGTGTTTGCGCTTTTGTCGCTGTTTTCGCTACGTCAACAGGGTTATGTTCATCCGGTCGCTGCCGCTGACTATTTTTTGCGTAACAAGTGGATGGGCTGGTTTGCGATTAACATTCTTAATATTGTTCCTGTAACCCGCAAAGGCGGAGAGGCAAACCCGTTGGCGCGGTGCGAGCAAGCGTTGCGTGATAATAAAATCCTGATTTTGTTTCCCGAAGGAACGCGCGGCGAACCGGGAATATTATCGCCGCTGAAATCAGGAATCTGGCATTTGAGCCAGCGCGTGCCGGAGGCGAGCGTAGTCCCCGTCTGGCTATGCGGCACAGAGCGAATCATGGCGAAGGGGAATCGCATCCCGCTCCCGCTCTTTATTGATGTCACGATTGGCGATGCGTTGCATTCACACCCCGAAAAAAAGCAATTTATGGACGATCTCAGGTACAGACTGCTTGAGCTTCAGCAACAGACGTCAGGGAATCTTACTCATGCCTCACCTTCGCACGCCGAATAAACGGTGTTTTTTGACGAGTGACAACACTGAACTCTTCTATCGTCACTGGCCTGCAATGTCGGTAAGCACAACGCCGAAAGTCATTGTTTTATTTCATCGCGGCCATGAACATTCGGGGCGCCTGCAACATATTGTCGATGAGCTGGCGATGCCAGAGATGATATTTTACGCATGGGATGCCAGAGGACATGGATATTCTCCTGGCCAACGCGGTTATAGCCCGTCGCTCGCCCGCTCGGTACAAGATATGGACGAGTTTATTCGTTTTGTCGCCGCTGATAGCCAGACTCCGTTGGAAAATATCGTTGTAGTGGCGCAGAGCGTCGGCGCGGTGTTAGCGGCAACCTGGGCGCATGATTACGCGCCAAACATTCGTGGTCTGATACTGGCTTCTCCGGCATTTAAAGTGAAACTGTATGTACCGTTTGCACGGGCAGGGTTAGCCTTGTGGCATCGTTTGCGGGGTCTGTTCTACGTTAATTCCTATGTAAAAGGTAAATATCTGACGCATGATCCTGAACGCGTGACAAGTTTTAATCATGATCCGCAGATTACCCGCGCTATTGCGGTGAATATCCTCCTTGATTTGTATAAAACATCGGTACGTATTATCGCCGATGCCAGTGCGATTACTTTACCCACACTGCTACTGGTATCCGGTAAGGATTATGTCGTTCACCGCCAGCCGCAGGTGGATTTTTATCAGGGGCTACGTAGTCGACTGAAAGAGCTTCATGTTTTTGCAGGTTTTTTTCACGATACGCTTGGCGAAAAAAACAGACATCTGGCATTTGAGAAAATGCGTTGTTTTATTGAGACGCTGTATAACTTGCCGCCGCAGCGTTTTGACTACCAGCATGAAGACCGCTGGAGTCCGGGCGCGGATACCTGGCGTGTACTCAGTGGAGGGGCTGCTCCCTGTTCATGGGATGATATCGCTTATCGTAGTTTGCGTTATGTAATGAAAAGATGGGGCGCTCAATCGGCGGGTATACGCCTGGGGTTTGAGACGGGATTTGATTCCGGTAGTACGCTGGATTATGTCTACCGTAATCAGCCGCAGGGAGGCAATATAGTGGGACGTTTAATCGATAAAAATTATCTTAATAGTGTCGGCTGGAAAGGTATTCGTCAGCGTAAGATTCATTTGCAAAACCTTATCCGTCAGGCGGTTCAAAAGCTGACAGAGCAGGGAAAACCGGTCCGGGTAGTAGATATTGCCGCAGGACACGGGCGTTACATCCTTGATGCGCTGGAAGATGAGGCGGCGGTTAGCGATATATTATTGCGTGATTTCAGCGAATTAAACGTCGCACGAGGGCAGGAGATGATTGCGAGCCGAGGAATGTCCAGCAGAGTGCGTTTTGAACGCGGTGACGCCTTCAATAATGACGAACTGGCGGCGCTGAAACCACGTCCGACATTAGGTATTGTCTCTGGTCTTTATGAACTTTTTCCGGATAACGCTTTGGTTCGACGTTCGCTTGCTGGGCTGGCTGCCGCTATCGAACCTGGGGGCATGTTGTTATATACCGGACAACCCTGGCATCCTCAGTTGAAAACTATCGCCTGGTCGCTTACGAGCCACAAAGATAATAAAGCATGGGTTATGCGTATACGCACGCAGGGTGAGATGGATGCTTTAGTGCATGAGGCGGGATTTGATAAATGCGCGCAGCTAATTGATGAATTCGGGATTTTTACCGTTTCGATGGCGGTGCGCCGTGGAAACTGAGCGTCGCAAGGTATTCATACAGGGTGCTGGTTGGCTGCTGCTACTGGCGCCGTTTTTCTTTGTCACCTACGCAAAAGTAAATCAATTTACCGCCTGGCGAGATACCCAATCCCATGATATTGGGAGCGTGGTACTTGGCTGGGAATCTGCCATTCCCTTTATTCCGTGGAGTATTGTTCCTTACTGGAGTCTGGATTTGCTCTATGGGCTGTCACTATTTATCTGCGCGACAAGCTTTGAACAATGTCGGCTGGTGCGCCGTCTGGTACTGGCGTCAGTTATAGCCTGCGTTGGATTTCTACTTTTCCCTTTACAGTTTAGTTTTACGCGTCCGCCTGTTTCCGGCGTTGCGGGGTGGTTGTTTACGCAACTTGAACAGTTCGACTTGCCATATAACCAGTCGCCGTCGCTACATATTATTCTTTGTTGGCTGCTGTGGAGGCATTTCAGCCGCCATCTTTCCGGTGGTTGGCGCAGGCTGTGCGATGGCTGGTTCCTGCTGATTGCCATTTCGGTTTTGACAACCTGGCAACATCATTTTATTGATATTATTACCGGTCTGATGGTGGGGATGTTGATCGACTGGATGGTGCCGGCACAGAGTCGTTGGCACTGGCAGGCACCCAATGCGGTTCGGTTCCGGTTGGTGCGGCGTTACGTATTCGGGATGTCCTTATGCATTATTGTGGGGGTATTGCTGGCGCCGTGGTCATTCTGGCCGTCGGTGTGTCTGTGCTGGCCAGCATTATCCTTGTTGATTGTGGGACGCGGCTATGGCGGATTCGGCGCTGCAGCGTTGTGTAAAGACAAAGAGGGGCGGTTATCGCCTTCCGTCTATTGGCTAACGCTTCCGTGGCGCTGTGTGATGTGGCTATCGATGCGTTGGTTTACGCATCGTCTGCCCCCGGTCAATCACATCGCCGCAGGCGTTTATCTTGGTAGTTATCCGCGCCACACCCCCATGCAAAACGCGGTGCTGGATGTAACCTGCGAGTTTCCTCGTGGCCTGGCAACAAGGTTGAAGACCTATTATTGCGTACCGATGTTGGATCTGGTTACGCCGGACGATGCGCAGTTACGGCAGGCGGTGGCTATGCTGGAGGCGCTGCGTGAGGAACAGGAAACGGTGTTGGTACATTGCTCGCTGGGGTTGTCTCGTAGCGCGATGGTGGTTGCGGCATGGCTATTATGCTATGGCCATGCCGCAACGGTAGAACAGGCGGTAGCATATATTCGTGCGTGTCGGTTACAGATTGTGCTAACGGATGAACATCTGGACGAACTGCGGCAATGGCAATAAAAAGTGACTCTGTAACAAATGGAGATATACTTCAGCGCGAGTTATTGTCGCAGACGTTAGCGAGTTGGCGATTTTTTCTACTTTTTACTCTCCTTCCTGGTGTATGGGTGATATTTATCTCCCCGCCAGGGGCGCTGCGCGTGGTTATCGCATTGTTGTGCGGCACGGCCTGTTTCGGCTGTTGGCGGATCTGGTTAGATAAGCGCTATTTTGTGCTGATTACGCAGGAGAATAACCAGCAAGCTGGGGAAGGGCTTTTTATTATCTGGCGGCGCGAAAGAGTGCGAACGCTAACACTAAGCGAACGTCAGCAGGGGGCGCTCAAACAATTTCGCCGCACGCTGGTTACGATAGTCGCTCTGTGGGGGATATGGCTATTCGCGCTTGCTCTTTGATTATCGCGAGACACGACCCCTACTCGCTGAGAGCCAACTTTCGGGGCAGTTTGAGCTATTAAGCGGCCACTACGCTGTCAATCGCAGCTTTTGCATCGGCCTGAGCTTTAGCCGCCACTTCCGGCCCGTAGGCGATGCCTTCGGCAAAGACAAAATTCACGTCGGTGATACCGATAAAACCAAGGAACACTTTCAGGTAAGGCGCAATCAAATCCGTCGGGGTGTCTTTATGGATACCGCCGCGACTGGAGAGAACCACCGCGCGTTTGCCGGTTACCAGACCTTCCGGGCCTTTTTCGGTATAGCGGAAAGTGACACCGGCGCGGGCAATCAGATCAAAGTAGTTTTTCAGCTGCGTCGGGATATTGAAATTGTACATCGGTGCCGCAATAACGATGACGTCGTGGGCTTTCAGTTCAGCAATGAGTTCGTCGGACAGCGCCAGAGCGTCCTGTTGACGTGGCGTTAAAGGCGCATCGCCCGGACGCATCGCGCCCACCAGCTCGCCATCCAGCACCGGAACAGGGTTGGCCGCCAGATCGCGGACAGTAATTTCATCTGCGACGTGTTTTTCGCGCCATTGTTCAATAAAATAGTCAGTCAACTGACCAGACTGAGAGTACCCTGCCAGAATACTGGATTTAAGAACTAATACCTTGCTCATGGGTGTTTCCTTTTATGTGTTTGAAGGGGCGTGCCCCGTTGCTTGTTGACACTTTATTCACAAATATGTCGCAGGGATAGCGCAATATATCGAACCCTTTGTTCGAAATTATTGAACAACGCACAAAAAGCCCCAATGTGGTACTCTATACCTATCATTTAAAACGATTTTAAACAGGCAGAATGCTGCCCAAGAGCTTTATGACTGAACAATCTACGTTGACGCTTCAGGTGTTACAGCAGCGGCTGGATGCACTGATGCTGCGCGACAAACAGCGCTTTGCGCGCCGCCTGCATGGCGTAAAGAAAGTAAAAAACCCTGATGCGCAACAGGCCATTTTCCAGACGATGGCGAAAGAAATTGAACAGGCTGCGGCGCAGGTCGCTCTCCGCGAAGCGGCGCGCCCCTCAATCACTTATCCGCAAAATTTGCCTGTTAGCCAGAAGAAACAGGACATTCTGGAAGCGGTCCGCGATCATCAGGTGGTGATCGTGGCAGGGGAAACCGGGTCCGGTAAAACCACCCAGTTGCCGAAAATTTGTATGGAACTGGGCCGCGGAATTAAAGGACTTATTGGACATACTCAGCCGCGTCGCCTGGCGGCGCGCACCGTCGCTAACCGCATTGCCGAAGAGTTGCAAACGGAGCCTGGCGGCTGCATCGGCTATAAAGTTCGTTTCAGCGATCATGTCAGTAGCAACACCATGGTCAAACTGATGACGGACGGTATCCTGCTGGCGGAAATCCAGCAGGACAGGCTATTGATGCAGTATGACACCATCATTATTGATGAAGCGCATGAACGCAGCCTGAATATTGACTTCTTGCTCGGCTATCTGAAAGAGCTTCTGCCGCGTCGCCCCGATCTGAAAGTGATTATTACCTCTGCGACCATCGACCCGGAACGCTTCTCGCGCCACTTTAATAACGCGCCGATTATCGAAGTCTCTGGCCGAACGTATCCCGTAGAAGTTCGTTATCGCCCCATCGTGGAAGAGGCTGACGACACTGAACGCGATCAGCTACAGGCAATTTTCGACGCTGTTGATGAACTGGGGCGTGAAAGTCCCGGCGATATCCTGATTTTTATGAGCGGAGAGCGGGAAATCCGCGATACCGCCGACGCCTTGAACAAGCTGAACTTACGGCATACCGAAGTGTTGCCGCTGTATGCACGCTTGTCGAACAGCGAACAGAACCGCGTTTTCCAGTCGCACAGCGGACGCCGTATCGTGCTGGCGACTAACGTGGCGGAAACCTCGCTAACGGTGCCAGGTATCAAGTATGTGATCGATCCTGGCACTGCGCGCATCAGCCGCTACAGCTACCGCACTAAAGTGCAGCGCTTGCCGATTGAACCGATCTCGCAGGCTTCCGCCAACCAGCGTAAAGGGCGTTGCGGGCGCGTATCGGAAGGGATTTGCATTCGTCTGTATTCGGAAGATGACTTTTTGTCACGTCCGGAATTTACCGACCCGGAAATTCTACGTACCAACCTGGCGTCGGTTATTTTGCAGATGACCGCCCTGGGGCTGGGTGACATCGCCGCCTTCCCGTTTGTCGAAGCGCCGGATAAGCGCAATATTCAGGATGGCGTGCGTTTGTTGGAAGAGCTGGGGGCGATTACCGCCGACGAACAGCAAACGGCATATAAGCTGACGCCGCTGGGCCGACAATTATCCCAGTTGCCGGTCGACCCGCGCCTGGCGCGGATGGTGCTGGAAGCGCAAAAGCATGGCTGTGTGCGCGAAGCGATGATCATTACTTCCGCACTCTCTATTCAGGATCCGCGCGAGCGCCCAGTGGATAAGCAGCAGGCTTCCGATGAGAAACACCGGCGCTTTCATGATAAGGAGTCCGATTTTCTGGCGTTTGTTAACCTGTGGAATTACCTCGGCGAGCAACAAAAGGCCCTGTCGTCGAATCAATTCCGCCGGCTGTGTCGCACCGACTATCTGAACTATTTACGCGTGCGTGAGTGGCAGGATATCTATACCCAACTGCGTCAGGTGGTAAAAGAACTGGGGATTCCGGTAAACAGCGAACCCGCAGAGTACCGGGAAATTCACGTTGCGTTGTTAACGGGGCTGTTGTCGCATATCGGGATGAAAGATGCCGATAAACAAGAGTACACCGGCGCGCGTAACGCCCGATTCTCTATTTTCCCCGGATCCGGTTTATTCAAAAAACCGCCGAAATGGACAATGGTCGCAGAACTGGTGGAGACCAGCCGCCTGTGGGGGCGCATCGCTGCCCGCATTGAGCCAGAATGGGTGGAACCGGTAGCCCAGCACCTGATTAAACGTTCATATAGCGAACCGCACTGGGAGCGGGCGCAAGGCGCGGTGATGGCGACGGAAAAGGTTACTGTCTACGGTCTGCCGATTGTCGCCGCGCGCAAGGTGAATTACAGCCAGATTGACCCGGCGTTGTGTCGCGAGTTGTTTATCCGCCATGCGCTGGTGGAGGGGGACTGGCAAACCCGTCATGCCTTCTTCCGTGAGAATCTAAAATTGCGTGCGGAAGTCGAGGAACTTGAGCACAAATCTCGCCGCCGCGATATCCTGGTGGATGACGATACCCTGTTTGAGTTTTATGACCAGCGTATTAGCCATGACGTTATTTCCGCCCGCCACTTTGATAGTTGGTGGAAAAAAATCAGCCGCGAGACGCCGGATCTGCTCAACTTTGAAAAAAGTATGCTGATTAAAGAAGGCGCGGAAAAAATCAGCAAACTGGATTACCCGAACTTCTGGCACCAGGGCAATCTCAAGCTGCGTTTGAGCTATCAGTTTGAACCGGGCGCGGATGCTGACGGCGTGACCGTCCATATTCCGTTGCCGCTACTTAACCAGGTTGACGAGAGCGGTTTTGAATGGCAGATCCCAGGGCTGCGCCGTGAATTAGTGATTGCGCTGATTAAATCGTTGCCAAAACCGGTACGTCGCAACTTTGTTCCGGCGCCAAACTATGCTGAAGCGTTTTTAGGTCGCGTAACGCCGCTGGAGCTGCCGCTGCTGGACGCTCTGGAGCGTGAACTGCGCCGGATGACCGGCGTCACGGTCGACCGGGAAGACTGGCATTGGGATCAGGTGCCCGAGCATCTGAAAATCACGTTTCGCGTGGTGAATGACAAAAACAAGAAACTGCAGGAAGGGCGCTCGCTCGCCGGGCTTAAAAATGCGCTGAAAGGCAAAGTGCAGGAGACGCTCTCGGCGGTGGCGGATGACGGCATCGAGCAGAGCGGGCTGCATATCTGGAGTTTCGGCGCGCTGCCGGAAAGCTACGAACAGAAACGCGGTAATTATAAAGTGAAGGCGTGGCCGGCGTTAGTGGATGAGCGTGACAGCGTCGCTATCAAATTGTTTGATAATCCGCTGGAACAACAACAGGCGATGTGGTGCGGTTTACGCCGTCTGCTGTTGCTCAATATTCCTTCACCGATTAAGTATCTGCATGAGAAATTGCCGAATAAAGCCAAGCTAGGTCTGTACTTTAACCCGTACGGCAAAGTACTGGAGTTGATTGATGACTGTATCGCCTGCGGGGTAGATAAGCTGATAGATGCCAACGGCGGACCGGTGTGGAGCGAAGCAGGTTTCACCGCGCTGCACGAAAAGGTACGCGCCGAGCTGAATGATACTGTGGTGGATATCGCGAAGCAGGTTGAGCGGATCCTGACGACCGTATTCAATATCAATAAGCGTCTGAAAGGGCGGGTGGATATGAGCATGGCGTTGGGGCTTTCCGATATCAAGGCGCAGATGAGCGGTCTGGTATACCGTGGTTTTGTGACTGGCAACGGCTTTAAACGTCTCGGCGATACGCTGCGTTATCTGCAGGCAATTGAAAAGCGGCTGGAGAAACTGGCTGTCGATCCGCACCGCGATCGGGCGCAAATGCTGAAAGTCGAAAGCGTCCAGCAGGCGTGGCAACAATGGATAAATAAATTGCCTCCAGCGCGTCGCGAAGATGATGATGTTAAAGAGATCCGTTGGATGATTGAAGAACTGCGTGTCAGTTATTTCGCCCAACAGCTCGGTACGCCTTATCCTATTTCCGATAAGCGTATTTTACAGGCCATGGATCAGATTACGGCCTAAAAAGCCAGGCGACGACGTCTTTCAAAGAGATCCGGTACAAGTTCGGAACAAAAAGGAGGAATTATGAATACAACGCCATTTCCGGCGCTCTCTGCGGAAACATTGCTGGCGGTGAATACCGTCGGACAGTGGCTGGCGCAAAATGATTTTTCCGGCGAACAACCTTATTTGTCGGATTGCGTCGTCCTGGCGGGCAATGCGGTGATCCCCACTATCGACGCGGCCTGTCGCATCGCCAAAGCGCAAGACGTTCCTTTACTGATTAGCGGCGGTATAGGTCATTCGACGCCGTTTTTGTACGCCGTGATTGCCTGGCATCCGCGCTACCACACTATTCGCACAACCGGACGCGCTGAAGCCGCTATCCTCGCGGATATCGCGAACCAGTTCTGGCATATTCCGGCTGAGAAAATTTGGCTGGAAGATCGGTCAACTAATTGCGGCGAAAATGCCCGTTTCTCCTGCGCACTGATCCGTCAGGCGAAAGAAAACATTAACACGGCTATCGTTGTGCAAGACCCCACCATGCAGCGGCGCACTATCGCGACGTTCCGGCGCGTGACAAACGACGACACCGATGCGCCGCGCTGGCTGAGTTTTCCTGGTTTTGTTCCGGTACTGCGCCACCTTAATGACGGTACACGTTTTGCCAATGTTGAAGAGGGCATCTGGACGGTGGAGCGTTATCTGTCTCTGATTGCCGGCGAGCTGCCACGTTTGCGTGACGATGAAACAGGGTATGGACCGCGTGGTAAAGATTTTATCATTCACGTTGATATCCCACGTGATATTGAAAACGCATGGCAGGTATTGCAGGCAGATACTACGCTGCGCAGTGCGTTAGATCAGAGAGCTTTACGCTAAAAATCGCCCGTTTGCGAGGGTGAACGGGCAAGTGCGACCACCAATTCATAAATTTGATGAATTATTTATAAAAGCTGGTTATGTTGTCGCTTTACGGTTTTCATTCAGGACGCGCTATGGGCAATAAGTATTCCAGCCTGCAAATTGGTATTCACTGGTTAGTCTTTTTTCTGGTTATTGTGGCTTACGCCGCGATGGAGCTACGCGGTTTTGCGCCGCGTAGTTATCGGCCCTGGTTTAATATGACGCACGTTTCATGTGGTATCACTATTTTGCTTTTAATGGTAGCGCGCTTGTTTATTCGGCTGAAATATCCCACGCCGCCCATTGTTCCTCGCCCAAAACCGATGATGACCGGAATGGCACATTTGGGACATCTGGTGATTTACCTGTTATTTATCGTGCTGCCTGTTATTGGTCTGGTCATGATGTATAACCGCGGCAATCCCTGGGTCGCATTTGGCATTACTATGCCCCATGCCGCTGAAGCTAACTTTGAACGCGTAGATATGCTGAAATTCTGGCACGTCACGCTGGCGAATCTGGGCTATTTTGTTATTGGACTTCATGCCATCGCTGCTTTGATGCATCACTATTTCTGGAAAGACAATACGCTGTTACGGATGATGCCGCGTAAGCGTTACTGATCTTCCTGCATGACGTTTATCGCAGGCGGGGTTAACCGCTTTAGGCAAGCAAGGCATCTATCAGAGGGGATGGCGTATTCCATACAGAAAACGCCTGCGTCTAACCAGGACCCGTGACGCAGGCGAAGGAGGACGGGTCTACATCGGAAGCGGGTATTATACTTATTTGTATGATAAATAAAATAAGCAATTGCTATCCCGTAATTCAATGTTTAATCAACGGGTTAAACCCACATGATCGCGCTGTCCGACCGGTCGGGAGTGCCTACACTTACGATGAACGTGGCGTAGTGGCGGAAAATAGCGCAACGGCGCCATGTTGCTCCAAAGTCACCTTAGCGAAATGTTCGTCCAACACGCTGCGTAACGTATCGGCTGAATCATTGGTATTACTGAATATTCCTTTCTTGTTATAAACAGCCATCAATTTCTTGCCAAAAGCATTGTGAGGAACCTCTCTGCCCAGAATCGTGGCGCCAAAAAGTGTGCCGCCGGGTTTAAGCGCCATACCGGCATTTTTAATTGCCTTCGCTTTTGTTGTCATCTCACCAGGTAAGCAGTGCAGAAGATAGTACATCGAAACGGAATCGAAGCGCCCGTGCCAGTCCGCCGGGAACGTGTCGAAAACATCGTGTTGTAGTGTGGCGCGGATTTTCGTATTACCCACTCGGCTGGCGGCTATTTTCAGGCTATCCGGATTTAAATCCATCAGCGAAATGGCATGAGTCGCAGGTGCATGTTTCAGGTAATAACCTGTACCTACGCCAATATCCAGGTGAGTCTCGCCCATGTGATGCAGGAAGAAAGGAAGTAGTCGCGTATCAGTAGGACACTTCCAGGCATATTTGTTTGAGATATTGAGTACCCACCAGTCATATAAGCTAAGCGTGAATGGGTTATAGACTTTTGCGCCTGATTGTTGTGTATGCTTCATTGTTCTCTCACTAAATAATTTCGCGCTGGAATTAAAACAACGAAGCAATCGTTAGGCAAGCATTAATCAGGTGAGTGAGTAATTTAATGCGACGAATAAAGGCGACATTATGAATTAAGCGGCTATCTTAAAGAGGATAGAGGATAATAATAGCTGATAAATGAATTGGGCAGTCATATTATTATAAACTGATAATTAATAATCGTTAATATACCCATATTAAGCCCTATGATAATAGCAATGCAATTAAATGTAGGAGGAACAATATTTATTCATGCACATAAAGCGATTATTGCACTTTAGTTGATATTTTAAATGTTACGCTGAGATAGCCATCTTGATTTAATATCACCTACCCGGAGGCGATATGATTGAGGTTTTTGAAGCGTTTGGCTGGACCTTACTTTTAGGCGGTCTGGCAGTAACAGTACTGTTTATCACTGCACTGGATAAAAAACGGTAATCATTGCATTTGACGCGCCTGTTGAGTCGGTATTACAAATAATTGTACCTGAAATCTACCACTTCTGAAGTTTGCGATATTTTGCCATTCTGACGGCAAGGGGTAATCCTGACTAAAGTTACCGCCGCTTATCAACCAGACACGATGGTGACTTTTTGAAAGCGTTGTCAGAGTATCAATATATGTCTGATCGGCTTGCGCATAAAACAGTGAACCAAAGCCATAGGCATTCGGTCTGCCTGATGTTCCATGAGCGTTAGGCGGTGTATAAAGAAACGTACGATAATCTCGCTTATTATAATACACATAACTTAAATAATCGAACATTTTACTGACTACCACGGCATCATTAGGCTCGTGACGGGTATTAATATAGTTTACCAGTGGTTTAAACTCGTCTATGTGCTCAGGGTTATTATGATATAAACCATAGCCGAATAATAAGGTGAATAAGATAAACCCGAAACCACAAACCGATTTTTTTGCGCGGGTAAGTGATACCGCAAGCAGGGGAGGAATGCTCAGCGATGAGAAGAAGAAATAACGATCGATAAATAACGGCATCCACCAGGAAATGATGAAAACCAGCATTACAGGGATGACCAGATTACAAAATAATATCAGCTGATATCTTTCATATTCTCCGTTGCATAAAGATATTCGCCCCACAGTACCGATAAAACTTCCCACAGCCAGCCACAGAATGATCGACGGAAAACCCTGTCCGTTGTTTCCGGTAAAGAAATGCCAGTACATTACAGGCAGATCACGCCATGTTACGGGGGGAATCCAACCGATATCATTACCGGCTCTCAACTGCGCCAGATGAGTCAGTAAATTAAACAATACGGGCAACCAGGGGAGATAAGCGACAGCAATCGCCAGGTTGGCAAACCACCAGCCAGGAAGTTTAAGGTAGCAGGCCGTTTTATGGCTTTGGCAGGATAATATTGTTACTGCGATCCAGTGGGCAATAAGTGCAAATAGGGTGAAATAATGGGTGTAAAAGCTGAACGTCATAAGTAAAGCATACGCGATAAGATAGCGATTATGGGTGGGTGTTTTTATCCACATCATCAATGCTAACGCGGCAGCGAGCGTTAGCATTCCCATTAACGCGTACATGCGCGTTTCTTGACTGTAAAGGACTGCCATCGGCATCAGGGCGGCGAACCATCCCGCCAATAAGGCTGTACGCTCATTTGCCAGCCATCGCGTAAGCGCGATAACCAGCACAACTGTCAGGATCCCAAAGAGTAGACTGAGAGAGCGTACCGCTGCAATGCTATCACCCCATAATATCATCCAGTCATGCAGTAACAGATAATAAAGCGGAGGATGCACGTCAAAAGCGGCATGGAAGAGCAGATTGTCTACGCTATGGCGACTAATCAGCACGCTGGACGCTTCGTCACACCAAAGGTAGCGGTCAGTTAAAAATAGCAGCCGTATAAGGGCGGAGAACATGACAATGAGACAAACATGATATTTATACTTTATTTTTCTTAACCCATCGCCGGGCTGCCATATTGATAGTTGTGGTAGCGCCATAATATTCTCAATGGAGTAAGATTTAGACCAGAATGGACACCTAACGCAATAATGAGGGTTAAAACCTTAACCAACACTAAATAAAAATAACTTTGACAATGTCAGCGGTGAATTAATCAGAATAGTGCAGTGCAACTCAGTAATCCTGACCGTAATGGCGAAGCAGTCTATGCTCTAAAAACCGGGTCAAACCGACAATAAATGTAACGCCAATAAGATACACTATGGCGGCAAAAAGGTAAGCATGGAAGAATTTAAAGCTGGTTGCCGCAACCTCCTGAATTCGCGCGAAAAACTCTGTATATTGGATAAGAAAAACGATGGTGCTGTCTTTAAGGTTATTAATCACCTGATTCGTTAAGGCTGGAATGGAAGACAGCAATACCTGAGGCAGTATAATCCACAAAAAGACCTGCCGTTTGTTCAACCCCTGAACGACTGCTGCCTCAGTTTCATATTTATTCAATGCGTTATAGGCCGTTGTCATGTACGCGGCATTATATGCGCCGACATTTAAAGTAAACCCTGTAACCGCCACGGTAAAAGAGGACAGGTGAATGCCAGATTGAGGTAAACCATAATAGATAACAAACAGAATAAAAATGAGTGGCGTACCGATAAAGAAATCCATGTACAGTCGAATTATGGCTTTTACCACGGGGCGATGGCTAAGACTCAGAAAGAAAATAATAATTCCCCACAAAAAACCGGTGATGGAAACAATCAGCGCAAGTTTACAGGTTTCTTTAATACCGTCCACAACAAGTGGCAGTTGTTCAGTCAGGTCATTAAAGAAAAGAGACCAGCCAGCGATCATCGTTGTGCCTCGCTAAAAAAACAGTGGATATCTGGATCCGTTTCTCGTAAGGCAAGATCGGTAAAAGCGCCTTCTGCACGAATCTTGCCATGATTAAGAAACGTTACGTTATCGCTTAGTAATCTGGCGAGGCGAATATCATGAGTGACGCATAATATAGTGACGCCATTGTCGTGAAGTTGCTTGATCAACATTCCGACTTCACGAGTCATGAGCGGATCAAGCGCAGACGTCGGCTCATCAAAAATAATGAGTTCTGGGTCGGTGACCATTGTTCGGGCCAGGGCGACGCGCTGCTGCTGGCCGCCCGATAATTGCGAAGGGTACTTCGCGCTATGCGAGACCATATCAAGTTTTTGTAGCTCATGTAAGGCTTTCTCCCGAGCTAGTTGTCCCGGCATGCCAAACACTTTACATAGGGCAAGGGTAATGTTATCCATGACGTTAAGATGGCGATACAAAGCGTAATTCTGGAAGACACAACCGACTTTTTTTCTGAACTCAAGAGTAGTAAATTCTTTATCGTAAATATTTTTCCCGTGAAAATAAATATCGCCATAATCAGGCTCTTCTAATCGAAGCAGACAGCGTAAAAGCGTCGTTTTTCCACAACCCGATGGCCCCATGACTACTTTCATGTCTCCCGATTGAATTTTCAGACTAACCGTATCAAGAACCTTTTTTCCTGAATATTCCTTACTTATCTCTTTTAGTTCCAGTAAAGCCATGAGTATCACCTCTATTTTTATGCTTCAACTGATGCGATATTTTTTCTCAAACACTCCGGCCAGAAGCGTAAAAACTTTATAAATAATGAAATATAATACTCCGGCAAGCGTATAGATCTGCAACCCGTTTAGCGTGATGGCTGTCAGTGACATTGCCTGCTTCGCTATTTCAGCGATACCTACAGTATAAGCAAAGGGCGTCGCTTTTAATACAGAAGAAAACTCATTGATAATACCGGGCACAGAAAATCGCAACATCTGTGGCAGTTCAATATTTATTATAACCTGTAATTGACGCATTCCTGCTACTTTCGCTACCGTAATTTCGAATGGCTCAACTAATTTAAGCGCCCCTCTGAACACCTCGGCAAGATAACTCCCGCTGATTAAGCCGACGCTGAGGTTCATGGCCACCAGTGGTGAAACATATATGCCAATCGATGGCAATCCAAAATAAACAAGAAAAACAGCAATAAGTATTGGAATTCCCCGAAGAATAAAGACCAGTACGTCGAGCATCTTCTGTAGTGGAAGGGGGGATAGTCGCCGTAATACGGCGACTGTAAGCCCGAACAAAAACGCTGAGAGAAAACAGGTAAAGGTTACAAGCAGCGTATTACCAATCCCTTCCAATAGGAAATAAAAGATAGCCAGCATATTACCTGATGACATAGCTTACTATTTCATCCAGTTATCGACGATGTCAGATATTTTTTGTGGCCCTTGCTCTTTAAGCCATAAGTTGAAATCATCGCGCACGGGCGAGCCTTTCTTAAAGGCAATGCCAAGCTGATCAACATTCTTGAAAACATAACGACTTTCTATCGGCATCTTTTTCTTATTTTTGAAGGTAAAATAAACCGGCTCTTCTATAAAAGCCAGATCAAGATTGCCATTTTTTAGATCAGCCATCGTCTCATTATATGTTGGATACAATTTTACTTTACTTAACGAGTAGTATCCTTTGGGCTCCAGATCGTTTTTGATAAGGTCGGAGTAAGCCATTCCTCGAGGGTATCCAATAGAATATTGATTTAATTCATTGAGGTTATTGAGCGTTACTTTATGATTGGCCATACTGACCAGATAAAAAGAGTTGATGTAATAAGGTTCAGAAAAATCAATAACTTTCTTACGTTTATCTGTGATTGAAATTCCCGAAAATGCGACATCTGCCTGACCACTCGCCACTGCGCCAAGCATTCCATCCCAGGCATATTCGGTGATGTTTAGCTTACAATGCCGTGACTGACAGTAAGACGAAAAAAGCTCCAGATCTATCCCCTGCAATTTGCCATCAGCACTTTTAAATAACATAGGGGGAGAGGCCGGTGATACTGCGACATTGAGTGTTTTCCCTTCAACGATGCTATCAGCAAAAGCTGAAGACGACATTATTCCCAACACTATCATCGATAAGCCAAATTTTTTGCATAACATGCTATCTATTTCCTGTGGTAAGGTAATGCGTATTATACCCTTCATACTTCAAGTCGCTTATGTGTTGGCTACGGATTACTCGGCCCATCCATGGGCCTCGCCCTGACGGGCCGTCGCACGCGACGTTCAAATCTGCTCCCGGCAGATTTGTCACTCACCCCAGTCACATAGTTATCTATGCTCCTGGGGACTCACTCCCTTGCCGCCTTTAAGTAACTCGAATTATTTTGGGTATATAAATTAAGCATTAGGACGTGAACCTGACATTTGCAGGCGTAAAGTACTTAACGTTATGTATTCCATCGCTGTTAACTAATTTAATCAGGAGGTTTGACAGGAATCATCAAAGGGAATGGATTTAATATACCATGAGATATCAACTGGATATGAGTACAGAGACTCCATGAAAGGTGCAAATGTAAAGATACCATAGACATTAGTATACTGGACATAGTTTATGCTCCATTTACGCATACATATTTACATGATAAGCAGATAAATGCTTCAGTGACGGTGCCTTTAATGTCTCTAAGTATCATCTTGCCACTCTATCCAGGGCCAATATAAAGACTTATCTTTGCTTGTCAAATACATTTTCTGAGCTAAGTTGATTTGCGTGCTATCTATATTTGCAAGCATATAAATTATTTGTCTTATGAACAAGCGACAACAAATCAGGAGTTCTGACGATGTTGTTATGTTTATCAAAACGTTAACTTGTTTTAATCGATAATAATCTTAATTCAGAAATATCTGAATATATGCGGTTTTCGAGATAAAATTCTCAAATTAACATCGTACATTTTATGTAATAAATATAAATACGATAAATAAATCCAAAACTGAGACTGCCAACCGGATAACAAACAGCAATAAAGAGGGTTCTTCATTAAGTTATCCTGGCAACGGTTAAGGTGGTAACATTTTCGGTGGCTTTACCCATTTTAATCGTGTTCACAACACGTTAATTACCTTATGATTACCATGGTAATTAAAAATGAATCCTTGATGACTCGTTGGCTGAGTGAAAAGAAAATTCTACATCACATAGGCGCATGTATCGCGTATAATGGGCTTCGATGCCCCTAATCATTGCTATGACATAATAATATGTATCTTAACCGCTTTTGTTATTTGCTCCTGATCTCCGCTGCGGTCGGAAGCATTTTTACATCGCATCCCGTCGCGATGTGGTTCCTGCTCGCCAATGTGCTAACGCTGGCGATCTACGGTGTAGATAAAACGGCGGCACGTAAGACCTGGCGCAGAGTGCCGGAATCCACTTTATTGGTGTTTGGGGTTGTCGGTGGGTGGCCTGGTGCGATTGTTGGTCAACAACTCTTCAGTCATAAAACGCAAAAGCAGCCATTCAAAACATACTTTATCGTCAGTGTGATAGTAAGTATTTTAGCTACGGTGGCGATTTATCGACTCTATCCATTTTTGTCTTACTGAACATAGAGCATGTATCACTCATTGACCAATCGGCAGCAAAGACAGCCTCATATTTTCATGCCACTGGCACTATGATATTGAACGATGTTTTACTCACGGCGTACCGCAGCCGATGGAACATTATTCAGTGGAATAATGATTAGCTATAAAACTTTCTAACATTGTGGCAAAACAATGATGGACTTCCTGGGTTGGATGGACAAGGTCGTTGAAGACGTATTGTGGACGTATATCTAGCTGAGGGTCTTTAGCCCCTGGAATATGTACATAGCCGTGGTGAGTATAAGGGTTTTCCGTATCATAACCAATATTACTGGCCACATCCATTATCACCTTAAATGCATTGGCAGTCTCGTAATAGCATATTTTGTGCTGGGGGTATTTTTCTTTTAATTCTTCAACATTAGTTTTTAACAGGGCATTGTGAGCGATGCTTTCATCCTTAAGTTTTCTTTTTTCATCAGAATGTTTGCCATAGGGTGTTAAAGACAAATTGGGAATTCCCAAGACCAATACATTATTAACTCCACCGAAAATTATTTTTTCAATATCATCAATTTGTTGCTCAACGACCATCATTACATTGTCTTTGTGTAGTGTCATATAGTCATTAGCCCCCAATAAAAATATCGCCAGGTCCTGGTGAGAAGGGGTGTAAGATGCGATTTGTCTGTCCGTATTTGATACAAAGTCACCGAGGCAATTAAAGCAGGAATAGCTTGCCGATGTACTTCCCCCTTCAGCAAAATTAAGCATCTCTTTACCTAAGAAGTGTGGGGACGATAAAAACTCAGTCCAGGTAAATCCATTAGTAAACCTTCCGCCAAAGTATTGACCATAGGAGGGTAAGATATGATGTGTTTTTTCAAACATACGCCCCATGGAGTCAGATAAACTGTCGCCAAAAAATACCAGTCTGGTAATATCACCCAAAGAAATATTTTTTGGCTTGGGATGTAACTTATTGATTTCTTTGGCAAGGCCAAAAGCTTCCGGATGACATTCAACCTCAATAGATAAAATATCTTCACCATTATCACCTTTAATAATCAACTTGTCGGCGTGTTCCTGTGATTCTATAATAAACTGTTCTTTACATCCCTGAGACGCTAAGGCTCGAAGTTTGATGTAGGCTCCACGAACCTGTACCAGTGTTAGATTCAGTTCTTGATAGTGATAAAGTTTAAAGATACATTCGAGCGCCTCTGCATGGTGGGTGGTGAAAAAATATGCTTTGATTTTCTCCCATAAACTTAATTCTGGAGGGCGTGCGCTTTCTTTTATCACATTAAATCTTTCAGAACTGATAGATGATGTGAAATAACCCTGTCCAACACTCAATGGCATAGTGCTCTCCTTACTATATTAAACGCACTTTAGCAAAGCATTAATTAGCAAATATTAGCAAGAAAAAGTAATCAGGTAAATAGTGTATATGGAATGGCGTTTCTTTAACAGTTTGTCGCCGTCAATAAAATATATACAGTGTTTATTATTTTTCAGGGAAGTAAATATATCATCAACAACGTGAAGTTAATGTCGGATACACATTATCTGACTGCTATCATTATTGAGTATGGCCTAGCTAAGGCAAAGATCTTAAAAAGCAGTCACTCCTGATTTTAGTGTGCTGGCGTGAGTATTAGCTGGCTTGATACTCAGGAAAAGCAGATAAACTTATCATCCGACTATTATTGCTAAAGTGCAAGTGTTTTATGTAACTTTTTGATTTCTATTTTCATATTAAATATTTTTTAAGTGAGTTAACTATAATGAGTGATGATTCAATTATTAAAAACTCTTCAATGCTTTTGGCCTATTTAGGTGGTTTGGGATGGGGAAGCGCCTATTTTTATGGCTGGGGCGTCTCCGCGTACTATGGTTTCCCGTGGTGGTATGTAGGCGTCGGCCCAGACAACATTGCCCGAAGTCTATTCCATGCGATTAGCCTGATGGCTATATTCATAATAGCGTGGGGAGTGGGTATTCTATTATTTTTTTTAGTAAAGCAAAAAGCACGTATCCACGATCTTAGCTTCTTACGTCTTTTTTTGGCAGCGGTTTTGTTCTTTATTCCAATTGTTATCGAGTTTTCTCTCTTAACAGAATCGTTTTTGTGGGAGCTTTTTTTTATCATTTTACTGGTGGCTTTATGCTTATCGGTGGGGATGCGTTTTTATAGTAAATTAATGCCAGTGATTTGCTTTACGCAACTCAGTTGGGTGCGAAGACATTGTTTCACTATAGTTATGCTTGGTTTTATTATATATTTTTTTATATTTTCTTTTTTTGTTGGGATCTATAAACCACAATTAAAGAAAGAATACGAAATGATATTGTATGATGGAGGCTGGTACTACGTCCTGGCCAGGTATCATGATAGTTTTATTTTGTCGAAATCCTTTACTAAAAATAATAACAGATTTATTATTTTTAGACCAAAAGATGGACACTCTTATGAAATTACTCTGGTAAAAGTCAGACTTTAATCAAATACGGGTTGGCGAGGGTGTGAATTGACTCCCGCGCTTCCATAGCAGAGATGGGGGAAAGAGAACTGAGCGCCCATATCTGTAGGTTGTGGAATAGCGATGCCAGGAAGGGCATGACATTACCATCTGAGTGACAGGTTAGCAGATGTTTCAGGCCAAACCCAGGTTGAATTGGACCGCTCAGAAGCCGATTACCTGGATAACAAATCCTGGCCGCAAGTTTATGCTGTGGGCGAAATATACGACCGCTATTATCCAGATTAGCTGTTAACTTATTTATTTTCCCATAGTAACCTATAACAGGGCTCCCTGAGGCATTGGCTGGCATCTGTGCATTGGAAAAACAGCTTCCATTTGCACTATAGCAACTTATAAAGTTTATTATCTCGTGAGAGTTGCTAATATGGCGGATTGATTTGAAAAGTGATGATGACTGACTTGCCCCGGAACCGTACCGATTTTCATGTTGAACAACAAAAGGAGCATCATGTTTACAAATCGAAACAGGAATGGATTATTACCTGAGATTGATTTCAAATTAACAATAATGATGACACTTTCGGGTATTAAAAATCTTTCAAATAACGCTCATTTGATTTTTTGTTCACTATTGACTAAGAGTTGAGATATTTTCGCTACCCGTCGGCGGTGTATCGCAGTTGTGATGTTATGTTCTTACAAGACTGACATCTGCATATCGTAACCTTTATTCATTACCACCTGGTGAGTAAATAAAAACTATTGAGTAAATATTTACTTCTGGGTAATGAGGCTGGATTCACCCGGCATTACCTCTGTGCCCCAGCCGGGCAGAACATTACAGCATATAAAGGAAGCTTTGGCGTTTATTGTATGTGGCCTGAAAAAGTTCCCCATGAGCTGAATATGAGCTAATTCTTAATGATCTATGCCGGAAAGCTATAATCAATTGATTTTTATAATGTGCTTAATTTTACAATTATGTAAAAATCCTGATACTATACCCCCCTATAATATATGGAGGTCGAATGCCGCATTCACCTGAAGATAAAAAACGTATCCTTACCCGTGTTCGTCGCATACGCGGGCAGGTCGAAGCGCTGGAGCGGGCGCTTGAGTCTGGCGAACCTTGTCTGGCGATTCTGCAACAAATTGCCGCCGTGCGCGGCGCGTCTAATGGCCTGATGAGTGAAATGGTTGAAATCCATCTGAAAGATGAGCTGGTCAGCGGGGAAACTACGCCAGATCAGCGCGCGGTTCGGATGGCGGAAATCGGCCATCTTCTTCGCGCTTATCTAAAATAACAATTTCCCTCACCGTAACAGGAAGAGATATATGAAATCACGTGCAGCAGTTGCTTTTGGTCCCGGTCAGCCGCTAAAAATTGTCGAGATTGACGTTGCGCCGCCGAAAAAAGGCGAAGTTCTGGTCAAAATCACCCATACCGGCGTTTGCCATACCGATGCATTTACCCTTTCCGGCGATGATCCGGAAGGCGTATTCCCGGCAATCCTGGGTCACGAAGGCGGCGGCGTGGTGGTCGAGGTCGGCGAGGGGGTCACCAGCCTGAAACCCGGCGACCATGTTATTCCACTGTATACGGCGGAATGCGGCGAGTGTAAGTTCTGTAAGTCAGGTAAAACTAACCTTTGTCAGGCCGTACGCGCCACTCAGGGAAAAGGGCTGATGCCGGATGGCACTACCCGCTTTTCTTATAACGGCGAACCCGTTTATCACTATATGGGAACCAGCACATTCAGCGAATATACCGTTTGCGCGGAAATTTCTCTGGCGAAAGTGAACCCGCAGGCGCCGCTGGATAAAGTGTGTCTGTTGGGCTGCGGCGTGACGACTGGTATTGGTGCCGTCCATAACACCGCTAAAGTGAAAGCGGGCGACACCGTTGCCGTTTTTGGTTTAGGCGGTATTGGGCTGGCGGTTATTCAGGGCGCGGTTCAGGCTAAAGCTGGGCGTATTTTAGCTGTCGACACGAATCCGGAAAAATTTACGCTGGCGGGCGAAATGGGGGCGACGGACTTTATTAATCCGAATGATTACGACAAACCGATCCAGGACGTTATTGTTGAGCTTACAGATGGCGGCGTAGATTTCAGTTTTGAATGTATCGGCAACGTTAACGTGATGCGAGCAGCGCTGGAATGTTGTCATAAAGGCTGGGGCGAAAGCATTATTATTGGCGTTGCGGGGGCAGGGCAGGAAATCAAAACCCGTCCCTTCCAGTTAGTGACTGGTCGCGTCTGGCGTGGCTCCGCCTTTGGCGGCGTGAAAGGGCGCACGCAGCTGCCAGGGATGGTAGAAGATGCGATGACTGGTAAAATCCGTTTAGATCCTTTTATTACTCACCGCCTGCCGCTGGAGCAGATTAACGATGCCTTTGAACTGATGCATCAGGGTAAATCCATCCGTACTGTTATTCACTTTGGCGATAACTGATTCATCCGCCAGCGGATTTTCCGCTGGCGCTTTTCTGAATTTTCTGGAATGAATGTTGTGAAAATGTGACGAAGGCGATGCTTTTCGCGGTAAGCAAACGTCACGAAGTGCCGATGACTATCTAACGGGCGTGTTTTACGCATAAAACCTACAAGAGAGTCGACGGTCATGGGCAACACATTCTCGATGCAAGCCTCGCATAAACTGGGCTTCCTGCATCATATTCGACTGGTTCCGCTGTTTTCCTCCATTCTCGGTGGCATCCTTCTTCTTTTTGCTTTGAGCTCCGGGCTGGCAGGCTATTTTCTGTTACAGGCCGATCGCGATCAGCGTGATGTCACGGACGAGATTCAGGTACGGATGGGCTTATCCAACAGCGCTAACCACTTACGTACCGCACGTATCAATATGATCCACGCTGGCGCGGCGAGCCGGATTGCCGAAATGGATGAAATGAAAGCCAATATTGCCGCTGCGGAAACGCGGATCAAGCAGTCTCAGGACGGCTTTAACGCTTATATGTCCAGAGCGGTGAAAACACCCGCCGATGAAGCATTGGATAACGAGTTAAACGCCCGCTACACCGCCTATATCAACGGCCTGCAACCGATGCTGAAATTTGCCAAAAATGGCATGTTCGAAGCGATCATTAATCATGAAAACGAGCAGGCAAAACAACTGGATGCCGCATATAACCATGTCCTGTTGAAAGCGATTGAACTGCGCACCGAGCGGGCGAGACTACTTAGCGGGCAGGCTTACCAACGTACCCGGCTCGGTATGATGTTTATGATTGGCGCATTTACGTTGGCGCTGGTATTGACGTTAATGACCTTTATGGTGCTGCGTCGCACGGTGATACGACCCTTGCAGCAGGCGGCGTCACGTATCGAACGCATTGCGGCGGGCGATCTGACCATGGCTGACGAGCCCACAGGACGCAGTGAAGTTGGTCGCCTGAGTCATCATCTTCAGCAGATGCAGCATGCGTTGCAACAAACGGTAGGGACGGTGCGTCAGGGGGCGGAGGAAATTTATCGAGGCACCAGCGAAATTACCGCTGGTAATACGGATTTATCTTCTCGTACTGAACAGCAGGCTGCCGCCATTGAACAGACCGCGGCCAGTATGGAACAGTTGACGGCAACCGTTAAGCAGAATGCGGATAATGCGCATCACGCCAGCAAACTGGCGGAAGATGCTTCCGGTAAAGCCAGTCGCGGAGGCCAGATGGTTTCCGGGGTCGTACAAACGATGGGGAATATTTCCACCAGCTCGAAAAAAATCTCGGAAATTACCGCCGTCATTAACAGTATCGCTTTCCAGACCAACATCCTGGCGCTGAACGCGGCGGTCGAGGCGGCACGCGCCGGGGAACAAGGACGCGGTTTTGCGGTGGTCGCCAGTGAGGTTCGTACCCTCGCCAGTCGCAGCGCGCAGGCGGCAAAAGAGATTGAAGGCTTGATCGGCGCATCGGTCAGCCTGATTGAACAAGGCTCCGAAGAGGTTATCGCTGCGGGGAGCACCATGAATGAGATAGTGGATGCCGTCAAACGCGTCACCGATATTATGCTCGATATCGCGGCAGCCTCTGATGAGCAAAGTCGCGGTATTGTTCAGGTCAGTCAGGCGATTTCTGAGATGGACAGGGTTACGCAACAAAACGCGTCGCTGGTCGAAGAGGCGTCCGCGGCGGCCGCTTCGCTTGAAGAACAGGCCGCCCGCTTGACGCAAGCTGTTGATGCGTTTCGTTTACAGGATACTGGCGCGACGATGCGATCATCCTTCCTTTAGTAAGCGTCGCGCCAGCGGGCTATTTTAGCCGCGGGCGCGTTTATTCTCCGACAGCCGCTATCACAGCGGCATCGATTTACGGATCGCCGCAATCAGCATTTGCGCCCCGGTTGAGAGCGGGATATCAACTCGCGTAAGAATACCTATCGGTTCGCCCGCGCTCTGGGTCGGCACGGGTAATGAGACCAGCGTCGCCTGGCGAAGATCTTCTTTAACCGCGCCAGAGGGGACGAACCAGACGTAATCGTAATCTACGGTCAGTTGTCGTGATAACGATGCGGATAGCGTTTCGATACATCCGGCAGGCATTTTACACCCCTGGCTTTGCAACAGGGCTTCCGCATTCTGGCGCGGTACCGTGCCTTTTGGCGAAACGACTACCGGCCATTCCATAACCCGGCTGAACGTGATCGTCTCCTGTAACAGGGGATGACCGGGGCGTACCACTAATTTAAGCGATTCTAAAAACAGCAGTTCGTAATTTAAACCGCCCATTAATTCCGGGTCTGACATGCGGCCAATACCCAGATCGATCTCGCCTGACTTCAGACCTGCAAGCAACATCGTATTGTTCATGGTCGCGACCTGTAACGAGGTCGATTTTTGCTGTTGATGGAACCGCCCAATAGCCGCCGGGAGTATACCCAGCGCAGCGGTGGGGAGCGCGCCAACACGCACCACATCGGCGCTGGCGTCCTCTTTGCGATTCAGCGCCTGCCCGGCGGTATTCAATGCATCTAATACTTTTACCGCATGAGTCAAAAATTGTTCGCCAGGAACCGTTAATTGCGCGCCCAGTCGCCCGCGTTCAAACAGACGGGTTCCGGTGAGTTGCTCCAGTTCGTTCAGCGTTTTAGAAAGCGCTGGCTGGCTCAGGTTAAGGGTTTCAGCCGCGCGCCCCAGAGTTCCCTGTTGCGCAACGGCGACAAATGTATGAAGGTGGCGCAACCGAATGCGCTGACTAAACAGACCATTTTTTTCCATAAGCGATGTTAAAAACAGAGCCGTGCGGGTGACAAGTAAAGTTGTTTGTTTTTGATAACCTGATAGCAAAATATTATTAACATTTTACCATTTCAAGTTACAACTGTTTTATTTTACTGATGATTCAACGGCCGTTAAGCGTGTTAAGCCGCGATCTGGTCGGGGATATGCCAGCTCATGTCAATCCGTTCTGCATAATGAATTCAGGCCGGATCACACTTTATAAATTCTTCTCCCCGGAATGGATGAGGTTTTCTACACTCCAGGTAACATTCACTGGAGGCATGACATTATGGCGAACACCATCACGGCAGATGAGATTCGGGAACACTTTTCGCAGGCAATGTCGGCAATGTACCAGCAGGAAGTTCCGCAGTACGGTACGTTACTGGAACTTGTGGCTGACGTGAATCTGGCGGTGCTGGAAAATAATCCCAAACTGCATGAGCAGTTGGCTAATGCCGATGAACTGGCGCGATTGAACGTGGAACGACATGGCGCCATTCGTGTTGGCACCGCAGAAGAACTTTCTACCTTGCGTCGGATATTCGCCATCATGGGGATGTACCCAGTAAGTTATTACGATCTCTCTCAGGCGGGCGTGCCTGTGCATTCCACGGCATTTCGTCCCATTGACGAGGCTTCGCTCTCGCGTAATCCCTTTCGCATGTTCACTTCGCTATTACGCCTGGAGCTCATTGAAAACGCGGCATTACGCCAGCGGGCGGCGGAAATCTTATCGCAGCGGGATATTTTTACATCACGCTGCCGACAATTGCTGGATGAGTACGACGAGCAGGGCGGTTTTAACGCTGCTCAGGCCGAAGCGTTCGTCCGTGAAACGCTGGAGACTTTTCGCTGGCATCGTCAGGCTACCGTTGATGAAGAAACGTACCGCAGCCTGCATCGTGAGCATCGTTTAATTGCCGACGTGGTCTGTTTCCCGGGATGTCACATTAACCATCTGACGCCGCGTACTCTGGATATCGACCGGGTACAGGCCATGATGCCGGAGTGCGGCATTACGCCTAAAACTCTTATCGAAGGTCCGCCTCGCCGCGAAGTGCCTATTCTGTTGCGGCAAACCAGTTTCAAAGCCCTGGAAGAGCAGGTGCTCTTCGTTGATGAAAAGCAGGGTACGCACACGGCGCGCTTCGGCGAAATTGAGCAACGTGGCGTCGCGCTGACGCCAAAAGGTCGTCGATTATATGACGAACTGTTGCACAAGGCGGGAACGGGTAAGGATAACTTCACGCATCAACTCCATTTGCAGGAGGTCTTTAACGCCTTTCCGGATAGCGAATTTCTGCTTCGCCAGCAGGGGCTTGCCTGGTTCCGCTATCGCTTAACGCCTTCCGGCGAGGCGCATCGTCAGGCGATCCATCCTGGCGACGATCCGCAGCCGCTTATTGAGCGCGGTTGGGTGATCGCGCAGCCGATTACCTATGAAGATTTTCTTCCGGTCAGCGCAGCCGGCATTTTTCAGTCGAATTTGGGAAATGAAACGCTGGCCAGAAGGCACGGTAATGCCAGCCGCGACGCCTTTGAACAGGCGCTGGGATGTGCAGTACGGGATGAATTTTCGTTATATCAGGAAGCGGAAGAACGCAGTAAACGCCGTTGCGGTCTGCTTTAAAAGCGGTAAGCTTCACAGGCTGTGAGGATACTGTAAAAGGAAGGCGTTATGTTGAATCCCTCCATCCCGCTGGTGGCGACGCGTCACGGTAAAATCGTGGGCGTCGTACAGGAAGAAATCCATATCTGGCGCGGTATACCTTATGCCGCGCCGCCAACAGGGGAGCTACGCTGGCGTGCGCCGCAGCCTGTTACGCCCTGGCAGGATGTGCGCCAGGCGGATTGTTTCTCCTGCGCCAGTTGGCAGGATATTACCTGGTGTCGTGAACTCGGCGGTGGCGATCCGGGAAATTTTTCCGAAGACTGTCTCTATCTGAACGTCTGGGCTCCCGCCGTGCGTCATGAACCGTTGCCGGTCATGGTCTGGCTACACGGCGGCGGTTACACCATTGGCGCGGGGAGTTTGCCGCCCTATGACGGTCAAGCGCTGGCGAAGCGCGGCGCGATCGTGGTGACGGTCAATTATCGGCTTGGCCATCTGGGCTTTTTCGCGCATCCGGCGCTGGAAGGCGAAGGGGCGGAGTGTATTCATAATTTCGCTTTACTCGATCAAATCGCTGCGCTGCGTTGGGTGCAGGACAATATTGCTGCGTTTGGCGGCGATACGCAGAATGTGACGTTATTTGGCGAATCCGCCGGCGCCCGCAGCGTGCTGTCGTTGATGGCTTCGCCGTTGGCGAAGGGGCTTTTTCATAAAGCGATTATTCAGAGTGGTTATACGCTGCCGGATACGCCCCGCGAGGTGGCGCTAAAAAAAGGCGTTGCGCTGGCGGAACATCTTGGCTTAGCCCATGCCACTGCCGAACAGCTACGCGCTTTACCGGCAGAGACGTTTTGGCCGCTGGACGCACCTTTTAAAATTGCGCCGACGCCGATTTCCGGCGACGTCGTACTGCCGCATCCGATGCTGGAAACCTTCTTTGCGGCGAAACAGCATCCGATACCGGTGATGATCGGCTCGAATAGCGATGAAGCCAGCGTATTGGCAGTTTTTGGCGTCGATATTGCCGGTCAAATTCAAAAAATGCGCCGTGAGCGGCGTGTTGGTCTGGGGTTAATCCGGCTGCTTTATCCTGGAGTGAAAGGCGACGAAGCGCTAGGGCGGCAGGTCTGTCGGGATATGGTATTTACCACGTTGGGTTATGTCGTCATGCAAGCGCAGCAGCGGATCGGCGAACCGTGCTGGCGTTACTGGTTTGATTATGTCGCCGAAGCGGAGCATAACACCTACGCGAATGGCGCCTGTCATGGCAATGAAATACCGTATGTATTCGATACGTTAACGCGGGCTGAGCCCACATGTCATTATGTGAATGAGAATGACCTGGCCTTTGCCTCGCAGGTGGCGGATTACTGGGTGAATTTCGCACGTCATGCCAGCCGCACGCGCGACGTGCTGCACGGTCCGGTTCGCTGGCCCGCCAGCATTCGGGGGCGAGATCGTCTGTTGCGGATTGGGCTGAACAAACTTGCCGGTTTTAAAGTGGAAAACCGCTTTATGCGTGCGCGTCTGGCGCTGTTTAAACGAGTCATGAAACATCACGTTAGTCTGGAATAAACTTTTCATAACCTGAAGAATGCTGCGTAAGGTTTACATCCGATTCGGTCGGTTCTTATCGACATAAAATATTTACGCTTTTGCACAGTTTCCAGGCGACCAACAATTGGATTATTAATGAATTTTGTCTAGAGTGAGCGGTCAGAAACGGGCACATTCTTGCTGCTGAAAAAACCAGCGCGGGACCATTCACAAGACCAGAAGGACTCATTTTCAGGTATGAATCGTAGACGATTTATTAAAGGTTCAATGGCAATGGCCGCCGTGTGCGGTTCCAGCGGTATTGCTTCCCTCTTTTCTCAGGCGGCGTTTGCCGCGGAATCCGATATTGCGGATGGTAAAATTGTCCGTTTTGATTTTGCTGGTCTGCAATCAATGGCCCAGGCGTTAGCGAAAAAGCCCTGGCGCGGCGCGCCGGGACCCTTGCCGGATACGCTCGCCAATCTGACGCCGCAGGCCTATAACAGCATTCAGTATGACGCGGCGCATTCACTCTGGAACGGTGTTGCCAACCGGCAGCTCGATATTCAGTTTTTCCACGTAGGGATGGGCTTTCGTCGTCGCGTACGCATGTTTTCCGTTGATACGACGACGCATCTTGCTCGCGAGATTCATTTTCGCCCGGAACTGTTTAAATACAACGATGCCGGCGTCGATACGACGCAACTGGAAGGGCAGAGCGATCTCGGTTTCGCCGGTTTCCGTGTCTTTAAAGCGCCGGAACTGGCGCGGCGCGATGTCGTCTCCTTCCTGGGCGCCAGTTACTTCCGGGCGGTAGATGATACTTATCAGTATGGCCTGTCGGCTCGCGGGCTGGCGATAGATACCTATACTGACGGTCAGGAAGAGTTCCCTGACTTCACCGCATTCTGGTTTGACACCGCGAAGCCGGGCGATACTACGTTTACCGTTTACGCTCTGCTGGACAGCGCCAGCGTGACGGGCGCGTATAAATTTGTGATCCACTGCGAAAAATCGCAGGTGATCATGGATGTAGAAAACCATCTCTACGCCCGTAAAGATATTAAGCAACTTGGCATTGCGCCGATGACCAGTATGTTTAGCTGTGGGAACAATGAACGTCGGGTATGCGACACCATTCATCCGCAAATTCACGATTCCGATCGGCTGGCGATGTGGCGGGGTAATGGCGAGTGGATTTGCCGCCCGCTGAATAATCCGCAGAAATTGCAGTTCAATGCATATATGGACGATAACCCGAAAGGGTTCGGCCTGCTGCAACTCGATCGCGATTTCTCGCATTATCAGGATGTGATGGGCTGGTACAACAAACGTCCGAGCCTGTGGGTGGAGCCGCGCAGTAAGTGGGGGAAAGGCGCGGTTAGCCTGATGGAGATCCCAACCACTGGCGAAACTCTGGATAATGTGGTCTGTTTCTGGCAGCCGGAAAAAGCGATCAAAGCCGGGGATACGCTGGCGTTCAATTATCGTTTGTACTGGAGCGCGCAGCCGCCGGTACAATCCCCGCTTGCGCGGGTCATGGCGACCCGTACAGGGATGGGCGGCTTTCCCGAAGGTTGGGCGCCGGGCGAACATTACCCGGATAAATGGGCGCGCCGTTTTGCTATTGATTTTGTCGGCGGCGATCTGAAAGCGGCCGCGCCAAAAGGCATTGAGCCGGTGATTACGCTCTCCAGCGGTGAGGCGAAGCAGATTGAGATCCTCTACGTTGAGCCTTTCGACGGTTATCGTATCCAGTTTGACTGGTATCCGACCTCGGATTCTACGGCACCGGTGGATATGCGTATGTTCCTGCGCTGCCAGGGGGAGGCTATCAGCGAAACCTGGCTGTATCAGTATTTCCCGCCCGCGCCGGATAAGCGCCGTTATGTCGACGATCGTATCATGCGTTAGTCAGTTTGCCTTCTGTACCGCCACAAAGGCGGTACAGGTTCCGGAAATAGCCCTGACATAAACTCACTCGTGATCCGCTGTTTTTGTGATACGGTCTTTCCATCGTTCTATTTTTGCAACAGTCCTTCCTGTTTCTCCCTCTCGATCCTGCGGACAGGGAACATTAAGATAGCTTCACCTTATTTAAGATATAAAGTGAATATAATGAAAAAGAGTTTTCTTGGTGCTGTCCTGTCTCTGGGTTTATTAAGTGCTGCTCATGCAGATGTATATAAATTTGATAATACGCATACCAATGCGGTATTTAATATCGATCATTTCCAGACCTCAACCAATCATGGCGGGTTTTATGCTATTAGCGGTGAGCTGAAATATCAGCCGGAAAAGCAAGTCGCAGAGATGCGCGTGACGATTCCCGTGACCGCCTTAAATACCGGGGTGGATGCGTTTGATAATCATATCCGCAGTAGCGATATTCTGGATGCAGAAAAATATCCAGAAATAGTATTTAAATCAACAAAATGGCATTTTGGAGATAATAAACCGGTTTCTATTGACGGTTTGTTAACAATGAAGGGAGTAACTAAGCCCGTCACCTTAACCACCACCAAGTTTGGCTGTTATATGAGTCCGATATTCAAGGCACAGGTTTGCGGCGGTGATTTTGTCACGCAAATAGATCGCACCCAGTGGGGGGTAGATTATCTGGTCGATATGGGGATGACGAAAGTTGTCGATGTAAAAATCCAGGCAGAAGCGGTTAAGCAATAAAGGGAATGATGATGCAAATTATTGTATGTTAAGGGGGGGCCTGGGGCTTGGCTATTTGAAGCTTCGCTGATTTCAGGCCGCACTGCCACGATTTTAAAGTGGGACTATGTCACTAAATAGTTGATGGATCACTTTACTCCGTTGATGGCAACTATTTCGGATTCAGATATGCTAAAGTGTTCTACTAGTTGAGCTTGTAACCAACGGTTATTTTGTCCCTGATGTCTCTGTAGATTTGATTTTCTCGATCGCAATAATGTTGCCTGACATCGCTTCATTGAGCACTTCGACTGCCGTGCTGGCATCGCGATTCTTTATGGACATGTAGACCTTGATATGGGCTTCCACACTTTCAAGGGTAATACCCAGCGCACGGTTAAGCTCTTCAAGATAGTAGTAATAGATGTCTTTAATCGAGCTCATCACGTTGTAGAACACGCTGTTGTGCGATGCCCTGACAATCGCCAGATGGAACTCGTAGTCCGCTTCCGAGTATTTTTTATAATCACCTTTGTGGATCAGCATGTTATTCAATGCTTCTTCGAGCTGGCGAATGTCATCATCGGTGGCGTGTGTGACGGCGAGCTCCACGCATTTGAACTCCACAGTCTGACGAAAAATCATCATATCGTGAAACTCTTCGCGGCTAAGGTGCATGATTGGGCGGGGATCGTTACTCAACATCTGCGGAGTGAAGTTTTCGCTCACGTAGCTGCCGCTGCCCTGACGCGTCACCACAATCCCCAGGTCACGAAAACGCTGCACTGCGCTGCGAACGCTGACCCGGCTGACGTTAAATGAGGTGGTCAGCTCCGCTTCTGAGGGCAAACGGCTACCCGGCGCCCAACTGCCGTCCAGTAGTTTGCTGCTTATCTGATCATAAATTTCATTTACAACATTCTGTTTTTGAATGGATTTTATGCTCAAGATGGGTATCCGTTAAGATGTCGCTGAAGTGACTTATTATATAACAATTCTCTTTTAAGAACAAAGCGCCCGGCCGAGCGCTTTTCACCGTTAATCGAAACGAATGAGTACCTTAGCAGAGACATTTTTGTCTGTGGCGGTAATCAGCGCGTCTTCAATTTGCTGGGGCGGGAACTCGGCGCTGATAAGCGGGCGAGGATCGACGCGCCCATCCTCCAGCCAGCGTACCGCGGTGATGAACTCACCGATAAAACGGAATGAGCCGACCCAGTTGAGTTCTTTAACCAGCATCGTTGACACTGGCCAGCTTACCGGGCTGGCACCCATCCCCACCTGAACGATGGTGCCGGCAGGGCGGGTGAAGTCGACGGTAGATGCCACGGCAATCGGCGCGCCGGAGGCCTCAAACACGACATCAAAGTAGCCTTTATGCTGCTGATAATGGGCAACCTGTTCTTCATCGCGCGGATCCATCACCGCTGTGGCCCCCATCTGGCGTGCCAGTTCCAGACAGCGTGGGCTGAGATCGGATGCCACCAGTTCAGATGCTCCGGCACTGCGCGCCGCCGCGAGGATCAGACAACCAATGGGGCCTGCGCCAATCACCAGTACGCGTTTGCCGGTCAACTGGCCCGCCTTTTTTACTGCATGAATGGCGACCGCCAGCGGTTCCGAAAAGGCCATCACGTTTGCGGGCTCGCGCCTATCGTAAGGAATGCATTGCTCCGGTTTTACCACCACGTATTCAGAAAAACCGCCATTCACATGCGGATTGAACTGCGCGCTGCCCATAAAGCGCATGGAGCCGCACAGATTTTGATGGCCGGAAAGGCACATCTCGCACTGATTGCAGGGGCTGGACGGGTTCACCGCAACCGTCTGGCCCACTTTCAGATCGCTGCCTGCTGGCACTTTGCCGATCACGCCAACAAACTCATGGCCAATCACCATCGGGTGCTTGAGGACAGACATCCCCGCGCGGCCATGCTGATAGTAGTGAATATCAGAGCCACAGATGCCGCCGCAGGCGACCTTCACGACGACGTCATGTTCACTGTGCTCAATTTCACGTGATTCAAAGCGTACGTCTTTTTCCGCATGGGCCAGACAAGCGTTACAAGTTATTTTTTCCATTTTGATAATGACCTCATTATTTGTTGGCAGTTGCCGGGTTAATGGCATTCTTATCTACAGTGGCGGTATTCTTTTTTTCAGGCAGGATCACTTCAATTTTGCCCACCAGGAATATGTAGGCTAATAAGCCCAGTCCGGCGACGCCTGCGATATACCACATGGCATACTGGAAGTTTTGCGTGCGCTGGAGAATAACCCCAATAACAATTGGGCTAACGATCCCCGAAAGGTTGCCGCAAATATTTAAAAAGCCACCCATAGTGCCGAGAAAATTACGGGGAATCACATCGCTCCAGACCACCCAGCCCAGGTTTGAAAAGGCGTTGGCAAAGAACGCAACAGACAGAATGACAATCGCAATAACCGGCTGGTTTTCAAAGAAATTGACCAGGCCAATAATCATTGTGACGCACAGGCCAGCCATAACGGGTAATTTTCGTGCCAGCGTTCGGGATTTTCCTTTTTTCAGCAGCATGTCGCTTAGCGTACCGCCACAGAGCACCCCAAGCATCGCCATAATATAGGGCAGCATGGCGCCTATCCCGGCTTTGGAAATAGAGAGATGCAGTCCTTTTTCCAGGTAAACAATAAACCAGGTCAGGAAGAAATAGAGCGTAGACGAGCAGGCAAACTGGGTGATGAACAAACCCCAAATCGTTTTTTTGCTGAGGAAGAATTTAATATTTTGCCAGCTAATTTTTGCACTCACGGAGGATTGATTCTCCGAGCCATAGCCGCCGCCTGCTTTGATATAATCCAGTTCGGCCTGGTTCACAGCAGTGCTGTGCTGTGGATCGCGGTAATACATAAGCCAGTAGATGCCAAACAGAATACCGGCGCCACCGGACAGATAAAACGACATTTCCCAACCGTAGTTAGCCACAATAAAGGCGAGGGCAGGCGTCAGCAGCGCGAGACCGATATATTGTGCACTGGAATAAATCGCGGTCGCACGGGCACGTTCATGGTCCGGGAACCAGGTGGCAATTATTTTTGTGTTAGACGGGAAGGATGGCGCTTCGGCAATACCAATTAATGCGCGGCAGGCCAGAAGCATTGCAAATGAAGCGGTTGCCGTCGCGAATAAATGGTGTGAGGCGAACCCCATCATAAAGGTAAAAATACTCCACAGAATAATCGCACCACCATAAAGAATACGTGAGCCAATACGATCAAGAACATAGCCGACAGGAATTTGACTGGCAGCGTAGGCCCAGGTAAACATGGAGAAAAGCAAACCCAGTTGTGTTGGCGTCAGACTGAAATCATTCTGGATATTCGAACCAGCAACGGCAAGATTGGCGCGATCCATATAATTAATTGCAGTCACAATAAACAGCAATGTGAGAATAAAGAGTCGTTGTCTTGAAGCCTTCATAATAATACCTGTGTTATATCGGCATGCATCGGGGTGAACACATGCCATCAATTTTAAAGGCGAGTAGGTAGAGTGCGGGCGACTTATAAAACTGCGAGCCAGCCACCATCGACGTAAATAATCTGCCCGTTGATATAATCAGATGCTCTGGATGATAAGAAGATAGCGGTGCCGATGAGCTCTTCCGGACGACCCCAACGCTGAGAAGGGGTGCTGCTTTTCACCCAGCTATCGAACTGCTTGTCTTCGATAAGCGCGGTGTTCATGTCGGTCAGAATGTAGCCAGGTCCAATGGCGTTGGTCTGGATATTAAACTGCGCCCATTCTGCAGCCATCGAGCAGGTGAGCATTTTGATGCCGCCTTTTGCTGCCGTGTACGGGGCAACAGTCGGGCGGGCCGCCTGGCTGGTGAGCGAGCCGATATTAATAATTTTGCCGCCGCTGTTGCGGGCGATCATCCGTTTTGCCGCCGAGCGGGAGACTAAAAATGCGCTGGTCAGGTTAGTGTCGATCACCTTCTGCCAGTTTTCCAGCTCCAGCTCGACCATTGGTTTGCGGTACTGAATACCGGCGTTATTGATCAGGATATCAACATGGATCCCTTCTGCATCAAGTTTGCTAAAAGCTGCCTCAATCGCCAGTTCATCGGTGACGTCAAAAGCCATGCCATGTGCGTCGTAGCCTTTTCTGGTCAGCGTATCCACTGATTCGGCCAACAGCGTGGCGCGAATATCATTCAGGATAACCCGTGCACCCGCAGCGGCAAGACCCTCTGCGTAGGCAAAGCCCAGTCCTCGTGCAGAACCCGTTACCAGCGCCGTTTTCCCAGTTAAATCAAATAAAGCGGTCATGTTGTTTCCTCACTTGTTTAATTTGTATGACGACTATCCTTTTTTAAGGTTGAATTTTCACCCTGATAAAATCAACAGTTCACCCATGAATTTGCAACAAGGATCACAAACAGCTCCACATGGCGACCGCGTAATTAATATTAATTAATTGAATTATATGTATATATTTGGTTTAAATTTAACGCGGTTTGATCGCTGTCACAGAATGACACTCGCAGCGATCTGCTGTAAAAGAAGCGTGATATAACAGCGTAAAGTTGTAGGACAACTTACGTATATATGTTGTATCATCCACAACGGTATGACATGCGGTAAATTCGCTGAGTTAAGGAGTGAAAGTGAGTAACCTGAAAATTACCAACGTGAAAACGATTCTGACGGCACCGGGCGGCATTGATTTGGCAGTCGTTAAGATAGAAACCAACGAGCCAGGGCTGTATGGGCTGGGATGCGCGACATTTACTCAGCGTATCTTCGCGGTAAAAAGCGCGATCGATGAGTACATGGTGCCTTTTCTGGTTGGCAAAGATCCGACCCGTATTGAGGACATCTGGCAGTCAGGTGTGGTGAGCGGCTACTGGCGCAATGGCCCGATCATGAACAATGCATTGTCCGGCGTGGACATGGCACTGTGGGATATCAAAGGTAAGCTAGCGGGGATGCCGGTTTATGATCTGCTGGGCGGCAAATGCCGTGATGGGATCCCGCTGTACTGCCACACCGACGGTGGCGATGAAGTTGAAGTGGAAGATAACATCCGAGCCAGAATGGAAGAGGGTTACCAGTACGTTCGCTGCCAGATGGGAATGTACGGTGGTGCGGGGACCGATGACCTTAAACTGATCGCCACGCAGCTAGCTCGTGCGAAGAACATTCAGCCGAAACGTTCACCGCGCAGCAAAACGCCCGGCATCTACTTTGACCCGGACGCCTACGCCAAAAGCGTTCCGCGTCTGTTCGACCACCTGCGTAACAAGCTCGGTTTTGGCATCGAATTTATTCATGATGTACATGAGCGCGTGACCCCGGTGACTGCCATTAATCTGGCCAAAACGCTTGAACAGTATCAACTATTTTATCTTGAGGATCCGGTGGCACCGGAAAACATCGACTGGCTGAAAATGCTGCGCCAGCAGTCTTCCACTCCGATATCCATGGGTGAGCTGTTTGTGAATGTGAATGAGTGGAAGCCGCTCATCGACAACAGGCTCATCGACTACATTCGCTGCCACGTGAGTACCATCGGCGGCATTACGCCGGCGAAGAAACTTGCTGTCTACAGCGAACTGAACGGTGTGCGCACCGCATGGCACGGGCCGGGCGACATTTCTCCAGTCGGGGTTTGCGCCAATATGCATTTGGATTTGAGTTCACCGAACTTTGGCATTCAGGAATACACGCCAATGAACGACGCGCTGCGTGATGTCTTCCCGGGCTGCCCTGAGATTGACCACGGTTATGCCTATCTGAACGATAAGCCGGGTCTGGGTATTGACATTGATGAAGCCAAAGCGGCGAAATATCCGTGCGAGGGGGGAATCCCATCCTGGACAATGGCGCGCACACCAGACGGTACGGCCTCAAGACCGTAAGCAATGAAGGCCCGGCATGCATCTGCCGGGTCTTATTCCCGACGTCCTGATGGACTCCGTTTTAGAAACAGGAATTATTGTATATTGAGGCTGCTTTTTAATCAGTGACCACTTCTCTATAAAGAGCCTGAATATTTCCCTCAACAACGCTTTCGGTAGAAAATGACGCGCTCTGTTTCCTCAAATCCTAACGCCTGGTGAACTTTCTGGGAAATTGTATTTTCCGGCGAGGTATCGGAGGCCATTTCCCGACACCCTTTATTCGTTCCCCATCGTTGCACCGCTGCAATCAATTGTTTCGCTACGCCGCGTTGACGGAATGAGGGGAGAACAAAAATACCTTCAAGGAAAACCACGGGCGAACTGTCGCAACCATTGACATAATCGTGGCGGATTGAGGCATCCGCAAAGCCAATCGCCACCCCGTCTGCCATCGCAATAAATGATGCCAGATGATCGGTTTGCAGAATTTCTTCGCCGTCCGCCAGATGGGCGTCATCCGGGTGACCTGGCCAGAGCTGTTTTCGCAATCCGCGCCAGTGATCCAGATGGGTTTTGTTCATTTGCCTGATGTCCATTAACGCGCTCCTGATGAGGGATCTGACATGATGAGACGGCACCCCGCTTGCTGATAACGTCGGGCGATAGCAGATGGGAGCGCACTGTCGCTAAGAATGGTAGTAATACAGGACAGCGTCGCCACCGCATGGGGTTCTACAGTATCAAACTTTGAGTGATCGGCCATCAATATGACCTCGCGTGAGCGCTGAATGATGCGCGTTTTAACGCCCACTTCAAACATGGTAGCGTTGGTGATGCCCGTTTCAATCGACAGCGCATCGCAGGAGATAAAGGCGCGTTCAACGGCAAAGGCGTTAATCATCTCCAGCGCCAGACTCTCGCCCACCGAAAAGTAACCGGGGCGAATCAGTCCGCCAATAATGTAGCTCTCTACGTGTGGGAAGCCACCCAGTTCATTAGCGATTTTGATGTCATTGCAAATGACTTTTACTTTGGCGTCGACCAGACATTTTGCCAGTTCCAGACAGGTGGAGCCGGAGTCGAGAAAAAAACAGTCGCCATCCTTGATGAACGTGCGGGCGAGGGCGGCGATTTCGCGTTTCGCCTCGCTTTGTAACGTTCGCTTAACGTCGAAAACATATTCTTTATCTTCCGTACTGTCGTCGAAGTCAATACAACCATGGCCGCGAACCATACCGGGATAACGGCTGGCGATATAGTGAAAATCCCGGCGCACGGTTGCCTCTGCATAGCCAAAAAGCTCAATAGCTTGCTGTGTTGAGAGGTGCCTGTGTTGCCAAAGGTAATGCAACATCTGTTTGATACGGTCGGGGCGCTGTTGGCTCATCAGCATATGACTCCTTTATAGCGCGGTGAATTGTGACAACGTCACATCATAGTTCGCCGTCGTGAACAACGCCCGGCCAATCACCAGATGCTGTGCGCCTGCGGCGGCAAGCAGCCGTGCGGCGCGAAGTGTAATACCGCCGTCCGCCCAGCATTCCGCAGCAGGGAAATGCTCTCTGCTCTGGCTCACTTTTTCACACATCGCGGCGATAAATTGCTGTCCGCGTCCGTCGGGTTCGCTGGTCATGATCATCAGCGCATCCAGTTGCAATGCCAGATAACGATAAGGCAATAGCGGCGTTGCCGGGTTAAGCGCCAGTCCTGCTTTCGCCCCGATAGCGCGAATATCCGCCAGAATCTCCGAGGGGTTTTGCACGCTTTCGGCATGAATGAAAATCCAGCCGGGGCGGATAGCTGCAAGCCAGGGTAACCAGCGTTGCGGTGATGAGACCATCAGGTGAAATGAGAGCGGATGGCGAGTGTATTGTGCGACTGCCTGAATGGTTTTCATACCGAAGGTAATATTGTTGATGAAACTGGTATCTTCGATATCCAGATGCAGCGAGCCGAGAGGCACATCGTGTAAAGCGGTCAACGCCTCGGCATAGCGCAGCGGATCGGCGGAGGCCAGTGAAGGGTGCAGGATCATCGGAACCTCCATCAGCGCAATGCGGTTAATTGCGCGAAAAGCGCGGCGTCATTTGGCGCATCTTGCAGCATCGCGACGCTTTCCGGCGAGTCGAGCCACTGGCTGATGCGTTGAATGGTGCGAATATGTGCTTCGGCATCCGTGGCGCTGGCGCAAAGCAACAGCCAGATGGGATCGCAATCCGCATTACCGAAAGCGACCGGCGTTGCTAACGTAGTGACGCTGATTTGATTATGGTTGGCGCCTTGCTCTGGTCTGGCATGGGGCAGCGCAATCCCCGGCGCGATAAGATAATATGGCCCCCATTTAAGGGTGTTCTCAATAATACCGTCCAGGTAGCAGGGGGCCGCCGCGCCGAAGGTAATCAGCGGACGAACGGCGATATCCAGCGCGTGTCGCCAGTCGCTGGCATGGCGTTGCGCCTGAACCCACTTAACATCATTAATCATCGATCGTTGACTCCTTGCCGGTTCGGGTTACTCTGGAACCGATCCCCGGCGTGTCTTTTGGCGACGGAGATCGGCAGAAGAGTTATCGCTCTCTGCAGGGGATAAGCGTTTTGCTTATCCCCATTTTATTGTCGGATATGGCGTACTTTCTCCATAAACTTCGCCACGCGCGCCTGGTCGACAAAGTTGGCGAAGACGCCGTCTTTTTTAAACGTGGTTGCCGTTACGCATCCGTCGGCAATGCAGAGCTGCTCCTCGACGTTTTCCAGACACACCCCGGTATTCGCCAGCACGACCGTGTCGGGGACGGTCTCTTTTACCCGCTTCAGTATGGCGCTATCCGTGCGAGCGCCCGCCGTCAGCCCCGAGACGCACAGGGCATCGGGGTTATTGTTAAATACGGTCGATTTCGCAATTGAACAGACATCCCGGTTTCCCAGATACACCGCCGCTTCCGGCACGATGTTAAACAGCGTTTTCACGTGGCCTGCGCCGATGCGATGCTGATGGCGAATGGTTTCGCCGACATTCGTATCCCAGACGCCAAAATCGCTGGCGTAAGCGCCGGTGAAAATTTCGCGAATAAATTTTGCGTCGGTCGCCATCGCCAAATCAAACGAGGCCACAGGGTCCCACAACACGTTTACCCCAAACGGTACGCGAATTTCACTCATTAACTGACCGATGATTCTTGCCATCGCGGCGGTCGTTTCCGGTCTGACTTTCGTTAAATAAGGCAGACTAAATTCGTTGGAGAACATCACTGCATCCACGCCGCCATTTTGTAGCGCCATTAAATCGTCATGGGCGCGGTCAATTACCCAGTTCATGCCTTTCCTGGTATCGAACCCGGGATCGCCCGGCAGCGCCCGTAAATGGCACATGGCGATAACGGCTTTTTCTGTTCCTATTACCTCTTTTAGCCAACTCATTCTGGGTTGCTCCTTATTCCGGTAGTTCACGTTTACGTAAGACAAGTATGATGCTGGCGACAATGCCGACCACAATAACCACGCCAATCATGCCCAGCGACATCAATTCAGATATTGACCAGCCAAACATGTTTCCCACCGACAGCGCAGTAATTTGCGCGTTTTCAGCGGCGAAACTAAAGCCGCCTTTGAGCGCCATATCGGTAAAGTACGGTGCGAACTGGGTGGCGATCAGCAAAACGGTAATCATGACAATGATGCCGCTGAGCAGAGTACGAATCAGATCGCCGCGATGAATAACCGTGGCCATGCAGATAAAAAACGGCGCAACCGGTAAATCAGCCAACGGCAGGACTTTATTGCCCGGCAGTATGCTCGCCAGAATTAACATGATGGGAATTAACAGCAGTCCAACCGCGATGGTGGTCGGGTGGCCTAACGTCACTGCGGTATCCAGACCGATAAAGACTTCGCGCCCTTTAAAGTGTTTCTGGAAGAACTTACGCGCGCCGTCGGAAATGGGCATTAATCCCTCAACGATAAGGCGAATCATGCGCGGAAACAGCACCATAATCGCCGCCACGGTAATCATTAAGGTTGCGCACCCTTTAAAGCCTTCGCCTGCGGCAAGTCCGAAGATCAGTCCGAGAACAACGCCAATGATCACCGGGTCGCCGACCATCCCATACCGTTTTTGGATCTCCTGAGCGTCAATATTGCGTCCTTTCATAAACGGTATTTTTTCGTATATCGCATCCAGCAATACGAACAACGGCACGGAACTGGAGCCATACCCTTGCGGAATAGAAATCCCTTCCAGACCCACAATGTTCTGTACTCGTTTCGCCGTCCAGTCGGCCATTTTCAACGACAAGGCGGCGTGACAAATCGCGCCCAGTACGCCATAAATCAGACTGCCGGTCATCAACTGGACGACCGTTCCGGTAATGGCGTAGTGCCAGTAGTTATAAATATCAACGTTCATGGTTTTGGTCAGACGAGTCACCAACATACCGACGTTGAGCAGAAAGATAACGGGAATGATCATCGCGCCGATGGCCGTCGCATAGCCGACGCCGGACGCGGGCCCGGCGCCGACGTCAAACACATGCAGCGTCAGGCCAAAACGCTCAATCATCACTTTAATCGGCGGACTGAGACTGTCGATCGCCATGACGATCACCAACCCCATGCCGACAAAACCGATGCCGACCGTCACCCCGGCTTTCACTGCCTGCAGCCAGGGAATACGAAAGATTAAGCCGATGATAATCATAATGATGGGCACAAAAACGGTGCCGCCGAGAGACAGGATGTAATCAAACATAATGCCCCCTTTATTGTGTTAACAGCGCCTTGATTTCTTGTTTTAATGCGTCGTCGTTGATGCCTGTCAGCAGGGCGGCGCCGTTGAGCGTCGGGATGCCATAGTCACTGTGCGTACGCATGGACGTTACGATGAGATCCATACCGTTACAGTTCAACGGGATCTCATTCAGACAACATTGCGCCGTGGTTGCCGCAATGCCTTGCTCCGCAAGAAAGTCCTGCAGTTTTTGTGCAATCATGGTGGATGTCGACATGCCGGTACCACATGCCACAAGGATCTTCTTCATCATGGTCGTGCCTCTTGTGTAGCGCCTGTTTCAGGCTCAATGGGAAACTGTTCTGGCGACATGTTAGCCAGCGCAGTCAGTAAACGGATACAATCAGCCAGGTCGCGCAGGCTGGCGACTTCGGCTGGCGAGTGGGTATAGCGGCAGGGAATAGAAAGACTGGCGCAGGGAATACCGTCCAGTTCAACCTGAATGTAGCCGGTTTCGGTGATGACGCCTGGCGCGACTTCTCTCTGTACGGGAATATTATTTTCGTGCGCGGTGGTCTCCAGCATCCGCAGCAAACGCGGCGGCGTAATCAGTCCCGCCAACGTACCGCGTCCGTGATAGTTCAGACAGGTGATGCCGACGCCGTGGTTGACCCGCACATCTGAGTAATCCTGCAGGTCAGGCGTGTCGCAGGATGGGGTGATATCAATACCAATCGCCAGGTCGGGGCGCACGCGTCGTAAAACGGGAATAATGCCGCGAATATTGAACTCTTCCTGTACCGACGCGACCAGGAATACCGCGATATCGAGCGGTGTGGAGGCGAGGGCCTCGGCGACGCCCAGTAGCGCCGTACACCCCAGCCTGTCATCCAGCGCCTTACTGCATACCAGGTCGTTGCCCAGACAGTGCGGCGGGTTGTAAAGGGTTACTGGCGTCCCCACCTGAATACCCATTCGTTCGGCATCCGCTTTATCTTTTGCGCCGATATCAATCCAGAGTTTATCGAGCGCGGGTGGCTGGGTGCGCTCGTCACCCTTCGCGAAGTGATATGCTTTAATACCGATACAGCCCATGATATCGCCTGAACGTCCGGCAAGCGTCACAATCGAACCGGGCATAGTAATTTGCGCCGGGCCGCCCACGCGTTCAAAACGTAAAAAACCGGAGGGTTCGATCTTGCGTACCATAAAACCCACTTCATCCATATGCGCAAAAATCATCAGGCGAAGCGCGTCGGATTTATCGCTGCCATAACGGGCGACAACATTGCCTAAGCGATCCCGCCAGACGTCTTTGGCCTGCTGTTCGAACGCGTGCTGCATAACGTTTGCAATACTGCTTTCATGTCCTGAAATCCCGTTTAGCCGCAGTAAAGAAAAAAGCGTTTCCTGCACAGAAAAGGTCATTGGCATCTCCGTGGTGATAAAACAATCAGTCGTTGAGCGTTTTATAGGCGGAGAATGGTTGGATAAGTGTGAAATGTGTCACGCGGAAATACGCTAAATATGGCCAATAAAAAATAATGTGATGGCGATACAATAAAAACGCTCATATCACCTGCGGGTTATCGGTAAACCAGGCTATTTATGTGATTACGACCAACAACGAAGAAGGGCAACGCGATGGTGGAAATTATTCCTGTTAGCACGACGCTGGAACTGCAAGCGGCAGATGAAAGTCATGTTCCGGCGCTGCACCAACTGGTACTCAAAAACAAAGCGTGGCTACAACAGTCGCTCGACTGGCCGCAATATGTCACGTCGCAGGAGGAAACGCGTAAGCATGTGCAGGGTAATATACTGTTGCACCAGCGTGGTTACGCCAAAATGTACCTGATTTTCTGCCAGAATGAGATGGCGGGCGTACTCTCATTTAATGCCATCGAACCGGTAAACAAAGCCGCCTATATCGGTTACTGGCTGGATGAGTCCCTCCAGGGACAAGGGATAATGTCGCAATCATTACAGGCGCTGATGACACATTATGCCCGGCGCGGCGATATTCGGCGCTTCGTCATTAAATGCCGCGTTGATAATCAGGCCAGTAACGCAGTCGCACGGCGCAACCATTTTACGCTGGAAGGCTGTATGAAGCAGGCGGAGTATCTTAACGGCGACTATCACGACGTTAATATGTATGCCCGCATTATTGATGCGGATTAAAGGGAACCGACTAAGGGGGTACGCGTAATACGATCCTCGCCATTGATCACTTTTGGGCCGCGCAGGTGAATAGTATTGCCGTCAAAGGCTATCACCGCCGCCCGTCCGCTAATCTCGACCTGGTGCTCAATCAGAATTTCGCCCTGTATACAGGCATGGCCTTCAATCAGCACGCGGTCGTCCAGTAAAATCGGGCCTCCGCGTACCTCAGCATGTCCGCCTACCAGCACATGATGTTTTAACACACAGTTGCCTTCGATTAACGCATGTTCCGCTACCTGCGAGCTGTAGCGAAGGGTAGGGATCGCATCTTCCTCTGTGCCGGCGATAACCCGCGCATGGCCATAGACTTTGGCGCAGTCACAGATCCAGACATTATTGTCTTTGTTGCCTTCGATGAGCGCGAAATCAAAGACCTCCGCCCGGTGCTCAATAAAAGCGTGTGTGATAGTGGCGTCGCCATAAAGCTGTACCTGATGGACAATCCGCGAATGGTTCAGGGTGGCGCGATCGTAAATTTGTAAAATCTGCGCATGTTCATGCGTTAGTCCCTGAATGGCGAGAATTTCGGACTGGTTTAACACGCGGGCATCACCATAAATCGCACACTCTCCGCGCACGGAAGAGGACTGAATAGTGACGTCGTCACTTATTCGTGCGCCATCGCTGATATCAGCGCGATCAATCCAGACGTTATCGCCTATTCGCACGTTATTGTAGAGCGTGCACGGCTGCGTGATACGCGCATTACCCGTAATTTCCGTGCCCGCAAAGGCCATCGCGTTTTCATCATAAATCCAGCAATTCCCCTGTTGTGACAGCACATTATCGGCATCAACCCAGCCGCCGGAGGTTCCGGCTTTAACATCGTTAAAATCCGTTACGGCAATAACTTGTCGTAATAAGACGCTTTTCTTCTCACCGTCTACCTGATAAGTAAAAGCACGAGGTTCTTCACTCAGTCGATATTTGGTCATAGGGAAATTCCGTGTGAACGATTAAGATAACCGTAGCAAAGGTACTGGCGAAACAACCAGAAATTCCATAAAATGCATTTCAAATATACTTTATAAATTAAACAAAATGCGTAATCACAAGCAGAGCGATCGCGTGCTCAATCTGCCTGCGGGCTATTTTGGCATCGTCCTTGGCACTATCGGTATGGGATTCGCCTGGCGTTATGCCAGCCAGATATGGGCAATAAGCCACTGGCCCGGCGACATCATGGTGATCCTGGCGATGATTATTTGGGGACTCTTGACCCTGGCGTTCCTTAGCCGTCTGGTGCGCTTTCCCCATAGCGTGATGGCTGAAGTGCGACATCCGGTAATGAGCAGTTTTGTCAGCCTGTTTCCCGCCACCACAATGCTGGTCGCGATCGGCTTCGTCCCCTGGTATCGCCCGTTGGCCGTTGCGTTATTCAGCGTGGGGGTCGTCATACAACTGGCGTATGCCGCCTGGCAGACGGCGGGACTTTGGCGCGGAGCGCATCCGGAAGAAGCCACAACCCCAGGGCTTTATTTGCCCACGGTAGCGAATAATTTTATCAGCGCTATGGCCTGTGGAGCGCTCGGTTACAATGATGCCGGACTGGTGTTTTTAGGCGCAGGCGTTTTTTCGTGGTTAAGTCTGGAACCGGTTATTTTGCAGCGACTGCGTAGCTGCGGCGAATTACCGGCGGTGCTGCGTACGTCGCTGGGTATCCAACTGGCGCCCGCGCTGGTCGCCTGTAGCGCCTGGCTGAGCGTCAATGGCGGGGAGGGCGACACGCTGGCGAAAATGCTATTCGGCTACGGTCTGTTACAACTTTTATTTATGCTGCGATTAATGCCCTGGTATTTATCACAACCGTTTAATGCTTCCTTCTGGAGTTTTTCGTTCGGCGTTTCCGCGCTGGCGACCACGGGGTTACATCTTGGTCACGGTAGTGAATCAGGGCTTTTCCATATTCTGGCCGTCCCGCTGTTTATTTTCACTAACGCTATTATCGCCTTATTGCTGGTTCGTACATTTCTATTGCTGGTGCAGGGGACGTTGCTTATTCGCACTGAGCGCGCTGCACTGTTGAAAACGGAGGAAAAAAATGACCGTTCGTGACGAAAATTACTTTACTGAGAAATACGGATTAACCCGCACGCATTCGGATGTGCTGGCGGCGGCAAAGGTTGTCGCGCCAGGCCGAACGCTGGATTTGGGATGCGGCAATGGTCGCAATAGTCTGTATCTGGCCGCGAACGATTATGACGTTACCGCGTGGGATAAAAATCCGGCCAGTATGGCTAACCTTGAGCGTATTAAAGCGGCAGAAGGGCTGGACAATCTGCAAACCGACATTGTCGATCTGAATACATTGACCTTTGACGGCGAGTACGATTTTATTCTCTCGACGGTGGTTATGATGTTTCTTGAGGCGCAAACCATTCCCGGTTTAATTGCCAATATGCAACGCTGCACAAAACCCGGGGGGTATAATTTGATTGTTGCGGCAATGGATACGCCGGACTTTCCCTGTACGGTGGGATTCCCGTTCGCTTTTAAAGAAGGCGAATTACGCCGCTATTACGAAGGATGGGACATGCTGAAATACAACGAAGATGTCGGCGAGCTTCACCGCACGGACGAAAACGGCAACCGTATCAAACTGCGCTTTGCTACAATGCTGGCGAGAAAAACGGCCTGAGCGATGCAAGTTCTGTAAGTCTCGCAGCGTTCGGCATTTTTTTGTCGGGCGCCGCGTTCAAATTGTGCTGTCGTTACCATTTTTAGTGCATCCAGAATGATTTCGTTTTGCTATTATTTCCTTTGCATCATTGCGAAGACTAAAGGGATCGTTTCATGCGTACTCATACTTTATTTAAAGTTGCAGTGCTTACTGGTTTGCTGGCGTTATCCGGCTGTGCGTCCAAAGTCACACAGCCGGATAAGTATTCTGGATTCTTAAAAAATTATTCGGACCTGAAGGAAGCTACCTCCGCCACGGGGAAACCGGTGTTGCGCTGGGTAGATCCACATTTCAATGACTCTAACTATGATAATATTGTTTACAATCCGATAACATATTATCCCGTCCCCAAGCCAACGACCCAGGTCGGGCAGCAAGTTCTTGATAAACTGCTGGCTTATACGAACACTAAAGTAAAATCAGCAATTGAACAGCGCAAACCGCTGGTCACGACGCCAGGGCCGCGCAGTTTGATTTTCCGCGGAGCGATTACGGGCGTGGATACCAGCAAAGAAGGGCTGCAATTCTATGAGGTGATCCCTGTAGCGCTGATTGTGGCGGGCACGCAAATGGCGACGGGCCACCGAACCATGGATACCCACCTTTATTTTGAGGGTGAGCTGATAGATGCCGCGACCAACAAGCCGGTCGTCAAGGTAGTGCGCCAGGGTGAAGGTCAAGACCTGAGCAATTCCAGTACGCCAATGGCGTTTGAAACGTTGAAACAGGTCGTGGATGATATGGCGACGGATACCTCTATGTTTGACGTTAACAAAAAATAATTCTGCGGCGCCATCGCAAGATGGCGCAAACCCCGGCAGATTAGCGGTCGCCATCAGCCAGACAACGATGGGCGGCGCGTTCTCGTTAATACTGCGTAGCCTATCCCGCCAGCGATCAACCCCCAGAATGCCGATCCGATGCCCATCAGCGTTAGCCCGCTGGCGGTGACGAGAAATGCGATAACTGCCGCGTCACGCTCACTTTCGTGAGTAAGCGCCTGATACAGGCTACCGCTAATCGCCCCTTACCCTGGATGAGCGCCTCCGTTATCCCCATGACCATGGCAGCAATAACGGCATAGCGAGGCGCGAATACTTTAAAGAGTAGCCACGCCAATAGCATACCGCCGCACATGACAAACTCTCCGTTGAGCATCCCGAACGCCTGCAGGCCGAAGCGTAGCAGTATTCCCGCCAGCATTGCGGCGGCAAGAGAATGGGGGATTATCCGCATCAAACGCGCAAACAATCCCGTGACGCCGCACAGCACAATCAGGGCATTGGCGACAATGAATATGCCCACGGTGTCTGGCAACGATAATCCCTGAAGCCCTGTTACCAACAGAGCGGCGCCAGGCGTTGACCTGGCGGTTAAAACCGGCGCACGATACCACAAGGTTAACGTTAGTGTGCTTATGCCCATTGCTATACCGAGGGCGGTCATCCAGCCGGCGATCTCTGCGGCTGTTGCGCCAGCGGCAAGCGCCGCCTGCCAGATAATGGCGGCTGAACTTGCATAGCCGACCAGAACGGCGACCAGACCCGATAATACAGTAGGTAATGGCAGTGATAACAGACGCATGATCGCCTCTTGTGCGTTAATGTGGTGGTGATTCAGGGTCGGCTGGACGTACTGGTGGGGTATGGCAAACCATAGACGCCGGTAAAGGTTTGCGTTTTGCCGGCGATACGGCGCATACCTATCGCAACAGCAGTGACCATACGGTTCATTTTCACTCGCTGATCCATTACCCGCGTGATTAAGCGGGAAAACTATTTCGTTAGTTTGCGCTTCTGACTACAATAGCCGCCATTTCGCTGCTATTGGATAAGAAAGACTGTATGCGCCAGCAACCTCACTATCTCGAATTGTTAAGTCCGGCCCGTGACGCCGCAATTGCTCGCGAAGCGATTTTGCATGGCGCAGATGCCGTCTACATCGGCGGACCCGGTTTTGGCGCGCGTCATAACGCCAGTAACAGTCTGCGCGATATCGCCGATTTGGTCCCGTTTGCCCATCGTTACGGCGCCAGGATTTTTGTCACGCTGAATACTATCCTGCATGATGATGAGCTGGAGCCCGCGCAGCGGTTAATCACCGATTTGTACGACACCGGGGTGGATGCGCTGATTGTGCAGGATATGGGCATTCTGGAACTGGATATCCCGCCGATTGAGCTTCACGCCAGTACACAGTGTGATATTCGCAGCGTGGAAAAAGCGAAGTTTCTTGCCGATGTCGGTTTTTCACAGATTGTACTGGCGCGCGAGCTTAATTTGAGTCAGATAGCGGCTATTCATCAGGCTACTGACGCCACGATTGAGTTCTTCATTCATGGCGCGCTGTGTGTCGCTTATTCTGGGCAGTGTTATATCTCTCATGCGCAAACCGGGCGCAGCGCCAATCGGGGCGACTGTTCGCAAGCCTGTCGCTTACCGTATACGTTAAAAGACGATCAGGGGCGGGTGGTCTCTTACGAAAAACATTTGCTATCGATGAAAGATAACGACCAAACGGCTAACCTCGGCGCGTTGATCGATGCAGGCGTACGTTCCTTCAAGATTGAAGGGCGCTATAAAGACATGAGCTATGTCAAAAACATCACCGCGCATTATCGTCAGATGCTGGACGCGATTATCGAGCAACGTGGCGATCTGGCGCGTGCATCGGTTGGTCGGACCGAGCATTTTTTTGTTCCCTCCACGGAAAAAACCTTCCATCGCGGCAGCACCGACTATTTTGTTAACGCGCGTAAAGGTGATATTGGCGCATTTGATTCACCAAAATTTATTGGCTTGCCGGTAGGCGAGGTGCTGAATGTGGCGAAGGATTATCTCGACGTAGAAGCGACGGAGCCGTTGGCGAATGGCGATGGTCTGAACGTGTTGATTAAGCGTGAAGTGGTGGGTTTTCGCGCCAATACGGTGGAGAAAACCGGTCATAACCGCTACCGCGTTTGGCCAAATGATATGCCTGCCGACCTGCATAAAGTCCGTCCGCATCATCCGTTGAATCGTAATCTGGACCATAACTGGCAGCAAGCGCTGACAAAAACCTCCAGTGAGCGCCGTGTGGCGGTTGATATCATGCTGGGCGGCTGGCAGGAACAGCTTATTCTGACGCTGACCAGTGAAGACGGTGTCTGCATCACGCATACGCTTGACGGGGTATTTGAGGAAGCCAACAACTCTGAAAAAGCGTTGAATAACCTAAAAGCCGGACTGGCGAAGCTGGGACAGACGCCTTACTACGCGCGTGATATGCAGGTGACATTACCGGCGGCGTTGTTCGTGCCAAATAGCCTGCTCAATCAGTTCCGTCGGGAGGCGATTGATATGCTTGACGCGGCGCGGCTGGCCCATTATCAACGAGGTCGTCGGAAACCCGTGGCGCAGCCTGCGCCGGTCTATCCGCAAACGCATCTCAGCTTTCTCGCTAATGTCTACAACCACAAAGCACGGGAATTTTATCACCGTTACGGCGTACAATTGATTGATGCGGCCTATGAGGCGCATCAGGAGAAGGGCGAGGTACCGGTCATGATCACCAAACACTGCCTGCGTTTTGCGTTCAACCTTTGTCCAAAGCAGGCGAAAGGAAATATTAAGAGCTGGAAAGCCACGCCGATGCAGTTGGTGCATGGCGATGAGGTACTGACGCTAAAATTCGACTGCCGCCCTTGCGAAATGCATGTCATTGGCAAAATTAAAAACCACATCTTAAAAATGCCCCAGCCCGGCAGCGTTGTCGCTTCAGTGAGCCCTGAAGCGCTGATGAAAACGCTGCCGAAGCGTAGGGGCGTTTAATTAACGAAAATAGCTCTCTGGTTTGCGCGATTTCTGCCAGTTGTGGTGCTCGCGCAAGCCTTCCGCGGATTCTTCCGCTGCCGCCCGTAATTCATCACTGTCGGCTTCGTGTCTAAGCTGGTGCCCTCCCGTCGCAAACCATACGAATGCGTGGTCTTGCTGTTTCGCCAGTAACTGGCCTGAAAACAGCGCACAGGTCAGTAAAACTACTGATAACGTTTTTGTAAGCATCATGCCACCTTCCAGTTACGTCGTGAGGCTATGATGCCAATAATTTCTTTGAGTTATTATTCAACACTTCAAATTAGCGAAAACGGTTTGTCAATAAGTGCGATAAGTTGTATGAGAACACGTAGCCGGGTCAGTGATTAAATTCGTTCATTATTGCAATGATATCACTGGGTGTTGGAAAAATGAAGGCAATTCATCTATGTATGATCTTATCCTCCATGAGGATAATGGAAAATTATCAGGAACTTATTGTTTTATTAATGCGAATGGAAGCAGGATTGATTGCGATAAAAACAATTCAATAATCGATGGTTCCATTGATAATGAATTTGGAATCATATCGTTTGGCGGAAGTGGCGAGGGTAAATTAATTTATAATCATAATTATTTAACATTGAAAATGATAGACTCTACACCTTTCGATAATTTTAATATGCTTATTCCTGATGAAGTAAAATTCTCAATAACGAATGAATGTAAATAGCGAAACCAGTAGGAAAAGCTTTAGGAAGGAACTCCAGATCTTATTGCTTAATGCATAGTATCATGCTCAATTTGAGAGAAACATCACGCTATTCAGCGTGATGTTCTCAATAAAACCAATTTATATTCAATTAATTACCATCATGACGATGTGATATCCCCCATCTGGGATGCATCACCCCTGGTTGCAGTGGTTAATGACTTTTTCACTAAGGATAGATTATATGTTCATTTTTATAATGAAATTCAGATGTCGGTAATTTTTTTAATAAAAAACAAGGAGTATTCTCTTAGTTGAATACTCCTTGCTATAAAATCCTTTACAAGGGATATTTTTATTAATATGGCGTGATCCAGAAGTCACGGCTATCACAACCAATCTGAAGCTGGCAAAAGAGAGGGCGGCGTTTCATTCGTGTTATCCTGGGGGCCAGGACGATGTTGAACATCTGGCAGGCCAGCTTCGGGTAATCCCTTTGTACCCTTTAGATTAGCACCTGTTAGCGTTGTGTTGCATAGAACAGTACCAGTTAAGTCTGCACAGAATATGTTAGCGTCGGTCATGTCTGCATCTGTCAGATTTGCATCAACTAGGCTTGTGTAAGCCATTGTTGCGCCCTGTAGTTTTGCGCCAGTAAAATTTACGCCAGAAAGATCTGAACCATAGAAAGATGCAAAGGATGCATCTGTATTTTCAAAATTTTCATTCTGTAAATCTTTATAAGCCAGGTATACTCCACGTAGGTTAAGCTTACCTTCCTCGGTTAAAAGTGAATCCTCCTGGTATATATTATATTTACGAATCAGTTTTAACATTTGACAGACACTCCAAAATTTATTACCATCAAATTCACCTGTTATCGTTTTTCCATCTTTACTCACTTCTATAGTGACCATGGGGGCTTTATTTTCATATTCAGGGGCTGTGACACATGACAGGCATATAGTACACCCGTTGATATCCTCCATAAATATTTTGGCACCACTATAAAAATCATCTTTATTTACATGTAATAACGCTGAAGTCAGCTTTTCCACTACCTCCTGAAAGCATCTTTCGTTGCTTCTCCTCACTCCACCACAGGTAAAAAAATTGACAATCCATTCCAGTATACCGCGTGGTGAAGTTGAATTTCTCATCGCTTCTTTCGTACCAGTACTGGCCGCATTTAAATATTTTAATATATTTTCTGGGGACGTGTTGTTAGTTATTGGCATTTTTATTCCTTATAGATGGGTGTGAGTCAAGCCACATTATGTAAGGAATATCAAAAAAAGATATAGGGTGATTTTTGTATTTTGAATCGCCACGGATAATCCAGACACTTCTGAGCCGTTGATAATATTGATTTTCATATTCCGTCGGTGACATCTGATTGCTCGAACCATGCCGACGCTTACTGTTATAAAACATTTCGCTGTAATCAAAAATATTGCTGCGGGCTTCTTCCCGCGTTCCGTAGATCTTTTTCTTTATCCGCTCGCGTTTCAGTAACTGGAAAAAGCTTTCTGCAACCGCGTTATCGTGACAGTTACCGCGACGGCTCATACTCCCTTCCAGGCCGTGTGATTTCAGGAACGACTGCCACTCATGGCTTGTGTACTGACTGCCCTGGTCCGAGTGAACCAAGCACCGGTCTTTGCGGATTACGCCGCCATACAGCCATCAGCAGTGCGTTCAGGGCAATGTCCTTTGTCATACGGGATTGCATTGACCAGCCGATAATTTTGCGTGAGAACAGGTCAACAACCACGGCCAGATACAACCAGTCTTCGTGAGTCCTGATGTAGGTTATGCCCGTTACGCAACGCTCATCCGGAGCATCCGGATTGAACTGTCGCTGGAGCCTGTTGGGCGATACGATACTGGCCTCGCCTTTGCGTGCCCGCGGGCTGCGGTACCCGACGTGAGCCTTTATCCCGGCACGATTCATCAGTCGCCAGACTCTGTTGACTCCGCACTGTTGCCCGCTATCCCGCAAGTCCAGATGGATCTTGCGATAACCATAAACGCAACCGGACTCCAGCCAGAACTGTTTGATCTGTCCCGTCAGTCTCAGATCTACCTGGTGGCGCTGAGAATACGGTTGCTTAAACCAGGCGTAAAAGCCACTGGGATGGATATTCAGCACCCTGCAGAGCAGACGAACAGGCCAGCAACGGGAGTTGTCACGAATAAAGGCGTACCTCAGTCGGACTACTTTGCGAAGTACGCCGCGGCTTTTTTAATATGTCCCGTTCGTCAGTAACCCGCTTCAGCTCTTTCTGGAGACGGCGGATCTCGGCCTGAGCATCTGACTGTTCTTTATTAGTGGAAGAATCTGGACCGTACTTCTTTATCCAGGCGTAAAGGCTGTGGGTGGTGATATCGAGACGTGTTGCAACGCTGGAAACAGAATGACCGCGATCAATGACCTGTTTGACTGCTTCAATTTTAAACTCTTCGGGATAACGTGTACCGCTCATGGGCACCTCTCTTTAAGTCATTTTAAATGACTCCGAGGTGTCTGTTAAACCTGTGGCGATTCAGTTAGCAACAGAATGTAAGCAAGCATGCCTGGATAAAGTCTGTTATATGGAAAAAGTAATTGATACATATGTCAGGTCACTCAAATTGCCTTCTGGTAATTGGTGTGATGCTGTTGGCGATAAACATCCCTACGTTTACATAACGAATGGAAATGCGCGTTGTAGTCCTGCAGAAATCGTAACAGTGCCAGACAATATTGCTTATTTCGATTTATACACAATAACAGATGACGATCCTCATCATCCAAAAGCCGAAAAAATCCGTATTTTAATGAATGTTACCGACTATGACACATTTGATGTAACAGTTGCTGGTTATCGCGTTGAGACTTTTCGAGCGGTAGGTACAGATGAAAAAATTGCTGATATTTCTGAATTTATTAAAAATGATATCATAATGTCATTGAATAACTCATCACTTGTCGGTTACAAACTAAAAGATCCTATCTATCTGTAGGATTGTGTACATCATTGATGCCAGGAATAGCGAAACGTATCGATATTTTCAGAGTTCCATTCAACGGCTTGGTTTATACCCAAAATAATTCGAGTTGCTTAAAGGCGGCAAGGGAGTGAGTCCCCAAGAGCATAGATAACTATGTGACTGGGGTGAACGAGCGTAGCCAACACATAAGCAACTTGAAGTATGAAGGGTATATATGTTTTTTCTGGTAAGTATTAACAACATTATTGTTTGTTACAGCCCCTCAAGCATCTATTTATAACTTCTATACACATTAATTCTCCTCGATACTATTTCTCCTAAAAGTAAACCTTTACTAAACCAATATGTATATCGCCCTGCGAAAAATAATGCTGAATGTATTATTAGATTAACAAGGATATCATGTAGGTAAGGGATGCAGGTGCCATGCCAATTCCGGAGAGGATGGTGATATGAGTTTAAAAACAACTTTATAATTTAGCTATGAATTTTGATAGTTTTAATGGTAAGTATTAGCTGGCTGTATTTAATCAGCTAGCTAACTGATGATAAATATTAAAACCGATGAGGTGTCTAATTATGAGGAAGTCAGACAACTATACGCCTAGAAAAACGCCACTTTGGGATGTGCTGGAATCAGATTTGATAAATAATCCTTTGCGGTTTTTATTGCTGCTATTGTGCCGTTTCGCGATCGGATGGCTGCTTTTTCAGTTGGTTGCGATTATTGTTTTGGGAATCTTATTGCTGGGCGTTTTGCTCTTCAACCCTACGGCTATCATACAGGCTATTGCAACCACCGAGAAGTTAAACCATGTCTCGATTGTATTATGGAGTACGCTTAAGTTATGTACATGGCATTACGGTGTTATAGCTGGTTTTGTTTTTATGTTGGGATGTACTGTAAACAAAGGGATAAGACAGGTTCATCGCCTAACAAGAAGGTATGGCTCATAACAACTTAAACGTATCAACGCGTAGGTGAGACTCCTACACAATATTGCAAAAGGATTTTATGCTGGTGATGAATATCAACACGCTATCAATGATGTGGTGATCTTTTTATCAAAACTGAGTATTTCTTATATGCTTTATACGGAAGTATGGTATCCAGTAATGAAAATGACCTTTTAAATTTGCTGGAGGCTCGATGAAACGAGCGAAATCTATCGTTCTGGCATCTGTTTTAATATTATTCGCTACAGTTTTTCAACACCAGCGATGGCGTGGGTTTGTACAGAACAAGGGCATCCACCGGATGTCTGTATGGAGGTATGCAGTGGGCAGACCTGGATACTATTTGCCTATAGCTTTTGCCTTTAATTAGTTATTGTAGCCAGTCGAGCCAGGCGTAAACACAGTTCTGGCCGACTGGCGATAATCATCAGCAAAACGTGGCGCTTTTTTATGGCTAGTTTATCAGTCCGTTAATATTATGCAGGAAAAGTTTAATATTATGCAGGAAAAGTATTGATGCATTTATCCTGTAACTACCGATACGAACTCATATTATTACGTAATGAAAAAGATGCTTATTTTAACCATCGGTTTAAGCGCTGTCCGCTAATGTTTCCCTGCTCAAATACATAATCACCCCTGTGACTCTCGCGAGGTGTAACATATGGTAAAATGCGTATCTTCTTTCCTCTTGTTCAGCCTGTTGTCCGTTCAGGCAATGTCAACTGAAAGCCATATTGATCTCCAACAGCCAAAAGACGTTGTCGACATTACTACGGTCGCCCCCGACGTACAGGTAGACATGCGATACTTCACTTCCCATAACTTTATTGGCCGCTCAATTAAAGGCTATAACGCGCCTGTTTGCCTGTTAACACGACCAGCCGCGAACGCAGTGAAGCAGGTCGCCGATCGTTTACACCCCTTCGGACTTACCTTAAAAATATATGATTGCTATCGTCCGCAAAGCGCAGTGAACGACTTTATCGCGTGGGCCAAAGATCCTTCTCAAAACCAAATGAAGAACGAATTTTATCCGCAGGTAGAGAAAAATCGTCTGTTTGAGGAAGGTTATCTTGTTGCCAAATCCAGCCACAGCCGGGGAAGTACGCTTGATCTAACGATTGTTCCACTCGACAGTAAGATACCGATATACCATCCCGAACGACCACTGGTGAATTGTACTGTGTCAGCGGCGCAACGCTCGCCAGATAATAGTCTGGATTTTGGTACCGGCTTTGACTGTTTTAGTCCGTTATCCCATCCCGATAATGTCATGCTTACCGCTCAGCAACGCGCAAATAGGTTGTTATTACAAACATTGATGCGTGATGCGGGCTTTACGCCACTGGATACTGAATGGTGGCACTTCTCCCTTACTCATGAACCATACCCGAACACCCGGTTTGACTTTCCCGTTAAGCAGAGACCCTGAAACGGCGTTTTGTGGCGAAATCTAATCATTACGCCTGTTGGAAAGCACCATAACAGTTAGCAAATTGTTGTTAATTTTAACAACTGATATACACTGCGGTTGCCACCTGCAAGCAGCGCTCAATGAGAACAAATAATGAAAAAATATCAACGTCTGGCGGAGCAAATTAGAGAACAAATCGCCTCTGGCGTTTGGCAACCCGGCGATCGATTACCCTCGCTGAGGGAGCAGGTCGCCAGTAGCGGTATGAGTTTTATGACTGTCGGTCATGCGTACCAGTTGCTGGAAAGTCAGGGACGGATTATCGCCCGTCCGCAATCCGGTTATTATGTCGCGCCGCATCCGGTTTGTCGGTCAGTCGCGACGGCAGCATACGTTATTCGGGATGAAGTCGTAGATATCAATACCTATATTTTTGAGATGCTGCAGGCCAGCCGTGATACCTCAGTGGTGCCCTTTGCTTCAGCGTTTCCCGATCCGCGTCTGTTTCCCTTGCCGCAATTGAATCGCTCTCTGGCGCAGGTCAGTAAAACCGCGACGGCAATGAGCGTCATCGAAAACTTGCCGCCAGGTAATGCAGAATTGCGCTATGCGATAGCACGCCGTTACGCGCAGCAGGGGATTACCGTTTCTCCTGACGAGATTGTCATTACCGCCGGCGCGCTGGAAGCGTTGAATCTTAGTTTACAGGCGGTGACGGCGCCGGGGGACTGGGTGGTGGTGGAGAACCCCTGTTTCTACGGTGCGCTACAGGCCCTGGAGCGATTGCGCCTGAAAGCGTTGTCGATATCCACCGATGTCAAAGAAGGTATCGATCTTATGGCGCTGGAACAGGCGTTACAGGAATATCCGGTGAAAGCGTGTTGGTTAATGACCAACAGCCAGAATCCATTAGGGTTCACGCTGAGTGCTGAGAAAAAAGCGCGGCTGGTTGCGTTACTCACGCACTATAACGTGACGCTAATAGAAGACGATGTTTATAGCGAACTCTACTTTGGCCGCGAGAAGCCTCTGCCTGCCAAAGCATGGGATCGCGACGACACCGTGTTGCATTGTTCGTCTTTTTCCAAATGTCTGGTTCCCGGTTTTCGCATCGGCTGGGTTGCGGGAGGAAGCCATGCCAGACAAATTCAGCGTTTGCAGTTAATGAGCACATTATCCACCAGTTCCCCCATGCAATTGGCGTTAGTGGATTATCTCTCGACACGTCGATATGACGCGCATCTGCGCCGATTGCGAAGGCAGCTTGCCGAACGTAAACAGCAAGCCTGGCAAACCCTTTTGCGCCATCTCCCGGCGGAAGTAAAAATTCACCATAACGATAGCGGTTATTTTCTTTGGCTGGAGCTACCTGAGCAGCTTGATGCTGGCGAACTTAGCGCCAAAGCCCTTGAACACCTTATCAGTATCGCGCCAGGGAAAATGTTTTCAACGTCCGGCGCCTGGACGCGTTTCTTTCGTTTTAACACCGCATGGCATTGGGGAGAACGGGAAGAACAGGCCGTAAAACAGCTTGGCAGCCTGATTCGCGAGATGCTGCGCGCTAAAAGCCTTGTGTGAGGTGGAATGCGTGTCAGCTCACAACCTGGCTAAATTTCCCGAGTGTGCCGGGTGAGCATCTGGCGCGCCGTCTATTTTTAGGAAAGCGGCGGCCTGTTCGCCGGAAATCGATTAATGACGATATGGGAAAATGCTATGCAATATCAATTACTGATTAATGGCGTGCTGGTGGACGGCGAGGGAGAAAGGCTGTCTGTTTATAACCCGGCGACAGGCGAGGTCATACTTGAGATTGCGGAAGCGTCGCCCGCGCAGGTTGACGCCGCAGTGCTGGCCGCCGATAGCGCGTTTGCCGAATGGGGGCAGACCACACCCAAAGCACGGGCGGAATGTCTGTTAAAACTGGCGGACAGCATCGAGCAAAACGCCCTTGAGTTCGCCCGGCTTGAATCGCAAAACTGCGGTAAGCCTTTGCACGGCGTAATTAATGATGAAATTCCGGCAATCGTGGATGTCTTTCGCTTTTTTGCTGGCGCGGCCCGTTGTTTGAGTGGACTGGCGGCGGGTGAATATCTGGAAGGACATACGTCGATGATCCGCCGGGACCCGATTGGCGTGGTTGCCTCTATCGCGCCGTGGAATTATCCGCTCATGATGGCGGCCTGGAAGCTGGCACCAGCGCTGGCGGCAGGTAACTGCGTGGTGATTAAGCCTTCTGAAATCACGCCGCTGACGGCGCTTAAACTTGCCGCGCTGGCGAAGGATATCTTTCCGCCGGGGGTGCTCAATGTCCTGTTCGGACGAGGGCAGACTGTTGGCGATGTATTGACCGGTCATGAAAAAGTACGCATGGTCTCTTTAACCGGTTCTATCGCGACCGGGGAGCATATTCTGCGCCATACTGCGCCAGCGATAAAACGTACGCATATGGAACTCGGTGGTAAAGCCCCGGTGATTGTTTTTGATGACGCCGATCTGGATGCGGTGGCGCAGGGCGTCCGGACTTTCGGTTTCTATAATGCCGGACAAGATTGTACTGCGGCGTGCCGTATATACGCGCAGCGCGGTATCTATGATGCGCTGGTCGAAAAGCTAGGGAACGCGGTGAGCAGCCTGAAAATGGGCGCGCCGGAGGATGAGTCGACAGAGCTGGGGCCGTTAAGTTCGCTGGCGCACCTGAAGCGCGTCACAGCGGCAGTAGAGGAGGCGAAGGCCCTTAGCCATATCCGTGTGATTACTGGCGGAAGTCAAACGGAAGGTAAAGGTTACTATTTCGCTCCGACGTTGCTGGCAGACGCAAAACAGGACGATGCCATCGTGCAACGCGAGGTCTTCGGCCCGGTGGTCAGTATAACCGTCTTTGATGATGAAGATCAGGTTCTGAGGTGGGCCAACGATTCTCGCTATGGTCTGGCATCCTCCGTCTGGACTCAGGACGTCGGGCGGGCGCACCGGCTTAGCGCCAGATTGCAGTATGGCTGTACCTGGATTAATACCCATTTCATGTTGGTTAGCGAGATGCCGCATGGAGGGCAAAAACAGTCGGGATACGGCAAAGATATGTCATTGTATGGTCTGGAAGACTACACCCTTGTCCGCCACATCATGGTTAAGCATTAAGGATCATTTACTGTTCAGAAAAATCGTGAAAAAATAGGCGGGTGTCGGCGGAGAGGGGGACCTCCCCGCCGACATGCGCAGCAAGTACTCAAAGGTTGAACACCTCAAGCAAACCAGCCGAATCTCAACGAGATCAGACCCAAAAGTCCTGCAGCAGCAAAGACATTAATCAGCACGACGGTTTTACTGGAAACATTCATTTTCGCCACCTTTCATCATAACCCCTATGGGTATAGTACGGGTTGGCGAGATCCGCAATAATACGTAAACAGGATATTCTGTGAGCGGAGCCGTGCATTGAGAACGTTTTGCTGTTAAGGCTGACAAACCTTGATGTGTGTCAAAAAAAAAGAGCATATTGCGCGCGTTTTTTCCTCTGGTTGGCGCGGATGCCTGATATGACCCTCTTTCAAAAGATATTAATTTTTTACGCCGTCATGGCGGTGATATCATTTCTCATCACCTGGTTTTTGACTCATGACAAAAAACGAATTCGTTTCCTGAGCGCCTTTTTGGTTGGCGCGACATGGCCGATAAGTTTCCCCGTCGCATTGCTGTTTTCGCTTTTCTGACCTCAAGCCCGATACAGGTTACCGGGCATGGTTTTTCCGCCAGGTCAGGCTATCAGGGTAATTAATTGCGATCTGTCTACGTCGGTAACGTCCTGCGGATGTCGATATCCTGCGTTCTCATTGGCCAGGGTATACAGCGCAACAAGCCAGTCATAGACATAGCGGCTGGCGGCGTGAACGGGCTGTTCGTCAAGCTTTGTTAGACGCAACATTGTCGAACACGGCGTTGCGGCGAAAATGGCTGCGCCTTTCTGAACGCGGCTGGCCGGGCGTTGGGCCTCCTCGATATTTGCGTAGCCGAGCCAGGCGATGAAGTTACCAATGATGGCATGAAGCTGCGCGCCGCTCACCTCCTCGCGCTGCATGGTTTTCTGTAACTGCTGAGGTAAACCGAGGCGATAGCTGGCGGTAATTAAAATCTCCGCCACGGCGTTGAGCATCTGCGGTTCCAGTCCCAGACGCTGCGCATTATCCCGGCAGTGGGCCCACTGGCGCAGATGATTGATCCACATTTTGTGCGCCTGATAGCCCGTTTCGTGACCTTCTGACGCTGAAGCGCGCGTTGGTTCGTCGGCAAAGAGATCGATCGCGTCATTAAATAAGCCGCTGACCTGTTCTTCTCGTGACTGTCGGGTGCGCAGTAACGCTTCGAAATTCTGTACCGGCGGTAACAGCCCGGCCAGCAGGTCGCCATGTCTGGCGGCCTGGGCCTGAAGACGCCGGATCACGGTTTCAACCGGTAGCCGCGCGTCATCAAACATCGGTAACAGATCGCGCACGCGGCCTCGCAGTTGTTCGCGTAACGCCTGTAAGCGCGCCTGTCGCTGTGGTGCCGATGTCGCCTGCGATAACCACTCCACCAAACGCTGCATACTGTGTTTATCCAGCGCCTGCAACGTTCCCCAGTGCATGCCAGGTTTACCCATCAACTGCTGGACGGCTTCATCCAGATTTTGCTGAGTGGCAAAACGGGCATCCTGTGGAGTAATAGCCCAGACGACGCCGGGTAACGCTGATTCATGCTGCGGCTGCGTGGCGTTAACCCACTCCAGTAAGTGGCGGGCGGCGGTGGACGTTTGCGAGCGAGATGCCAGAGCATTGCAAATCACCAGAACATCGGGCTGTACCTGCTGACGGTAATGGGCCAGCATCCAGCCTAATTTCGCCCGCCATAACGGATGAGGATGACTGTCTGGCGCGACCGGAATATCCAGTAAATCAACGTTATCCAGTACGCTGTTTTCAACGGTTAGCACCAGTTCGCGGGTAAGCAGCGCCAGAGAATCAAGCGAAAGGCTGACCGCATTGAGCAGTCGGCCTTCCTTAACCGGATGCACCACCACATCGCTTTGTGTATCGCTGGCGGTTAGCGCCGTTTGCGTCAGGAAGTTTTCCGCCGGTAAGCCAAAATGATCGACCAGCAGGCTGAGCGGCGCCGCCAGTTCCCCGGCATGGCCGGTTTGTTGCAACATATGCGCCAGCGCCAGCCATTGCTGGGTGATCTCCGGTTGCTCTCCCCACAGTAAGGCCCAGGCGTGCGCCCGTGTCGTGAGATCCAGCGCAGGCAAGAGCGAGGCAAAGTGTTGCCATGTCGCATCATCAATATGTTGTCTGGCGGACGGAAGACAAGAGCGCCAGAAACTCGCGATGGTCGCTACCTCTTCAGCGGTAACGCCGGGGACGGGCTGCGGTTGGCGAAGCGATTGCCATTTCTCCAGGCGTGATGTGATAATGGATTTTTCGACCTGGCGACAAACGGGGGATGAGCTGGTCCAGGCAATAAAGATCTGCACCAGTTCAGCTTCACTGATCAAGCGCAGGCGCAACGGCCAGCCGCTCTCGTTTGAAAAAATGTCGCGCGTAAAGCGAATAGCCATATTCGCTGGCGCATGACCCGGGTTGATGTGGCTGAAATAATCATAGTCACGGTCCGGCGTGATAATTTCCAGCTTGCCATTCTCGTTACCGCATAGCGTCGTTAGCAGATGCGCTTTTGCGGATTGCGCATACCCGTACAGACCTACGCAGCCATGTGATGCGCAGGCGGCGTTAAGCGCTGACTCATCCGCCGCGGCAAGCGTAAGTTGCGCCAGCAGAGCGTCGGCTTCGTCATCCAGTCGCGTTGCGTAACGGCGCGTGTTGTTAACCCACTCGATAACAGCCTGGGTGGCGTTTAACGGTTTTGTCATTTCAGGTATACACTCCCGCTATCTATCCAGTAGTGGCTGCCGCTGTGGCGACGGTCAGCCAGCGTATTCAATTTTAATGTCAGCGCATCGGCGGCGACCGGCGTCCCGTCCTGGAGCCAGGCATCACTTAATATGAACGATTCCGGGGCGCTATCTTTGCTACTGCCGCGTAATTTCAGTCGCACATTCAGTACGCCGTCGCCTGCGATGGTTTTCGCCAGTTCGGCGGAATTAATGCTCAGGCAATAGAGTGGGGTCGCAGGCCAGCGACTGTTCGCCAATTGACGAAAGCCCAACGTTACGTTGCCGCGTAGCGGAAAATGCAGGCGAGCGTCCAGCGTTGCGCCGGGTTTATCCAAATCGATCTCGTGATACCAGATGTTTTCATCGCGAAGCGTATTAACGGTATTATCCAGTACGCCAAGATAACGCACAGTCGAATACGCGCCGATATCAGCCGCTTTAAAATTGAAACGCGGCAGACGTAAGTCCAGCGCCAGGCTGCATAACATTGCGCCCACCGCGGCAGTGGATTTTGGATTACCGATACGCCCTTGTTGACTGAAGGGATACCATTCATGTACCTGATACTTATCCATCCACACAATGCGATTGACCGGCACCGGTTGTAAGTGCCGGATGAGCGCCTGTACGCCGGGTAAACAGGTCGGTCTCCCCGTCACCAGCAAGATATCGCAGTGATAGTGGGAGATCGCTTCGCAGACCGCATGAAGCGGCGTTGTCAGCGTAAACTGACCGGCCAGCAGAGCCTCCTGAAGCTGGCTAAACTGGATTTGCAACGGCACATTGAATATATCAAATGTCGGCGAACCAGACGGTAAGGCATGATCGATCGCCTGCTGGATATAGTTCATCACGTTGCTCGTTGGGCGGCGGATCAGCAGATCGCCAAATGTCGCGTGTAAACCGGCAAACGGATCGTTAATGTCGCTTTGCTCCCAGGAGGAAAGTACCGCGTGGCCCAGCGGCATAAATAATTGCAGCGCCGTTTGCTGGCGCAAAATGGCCTGAGTATCAATTCGTCCCGAATCGCCAAATAAGGTCGCCAGCAGGGCGGCGGCATCCGTAACGCCTGCCCGTTGCAACGCCGTTTGCAGGGAAGGGAGTACGCTGCGCTGAATGATATCCAATAGCAGATCGTCCCCGGCGACTTTAAAACCTTCGCGAAACAGGAGATGAGGCGTAATTTTTACATTGGCTCCCACGCCGTCATCTAACTGATAGTGAACGATCGCCATATCCGTCGTGCCGCCGCCGATATCAATCGATGCCACGCGCAACGCGCGTCCGGGTACTACGCCGGGTTCAGGCTGGCGATCCGGTCTGGCGAGCGCATTAAAAAAGGATTCGGTACGCCCGGCGTAATGCGAAATGGCCTCGTTATAAAGCCATACCAGTTGGCCGCAACTTGCTTCGTCCCATTCCATCTGTATTTCTGGTACCGGCACCACGCTTTTTTCACGCTGCTTAGGCGTGGTGAAATCCTCATCCTGTGGATGCCAGCCCATAGCTTTCCAGACCAGCGCCAGCGCTTCAAACATTCGCTGGCGGAAAATTTCTCGCTCCTGTTTCGGCATAGCGGAAGGCAGCGTTAAAATCAGGGTGCGTAGCTGGCGCGGCGAGGCGGGAAAGCCGAGTCGCAGCCGGGTGGCGACGCTGTTAATTTGCCCCAGCGCCTGAGCCAGAATTTCGCACAACATATGCGTCATCAAGGTGCTACGGCTGTATTGCGGCGAAAAAACCGGTAGCCTTTCTTCATGCGGCAGGCGGAATAACGGCTGTCCGTCGTCGTTCATCAGATTCATCAGCGGAAACGCGGTGGCAAGCGGTTCGCGCTGCGTTTTACCGTGGATCTGGCTAAAGCGCCAGTCCTGCAAGGCGGGGGTTTCATCCCACAGGTAGCGGCGCGGGCTGGAGATGCCGCTGCTGCCTTCGGTGCCCACACGCTGCATAGCAAGGGCGCGAGCCTCGTCGCCCACACGCACAATCGAAGGCCAGACAAAAGCGTCGTCTCGTCCGCTTTCGACAGAAAAGTGTTGCTTGCCAAAGCGCGCTTCTGAGAATTCTACCCGGCTGGTAAATAAAGGATCGTTCAGATACTGCGGCTCGCTTAAAGAACGCACCTGAAGCTCTGCCGTCTGGCGTAACCCGTCATTCGCATCGCCATGATCCTCGATCAATACGCCGCAGGTATGCGTATTGCCGACATCCAGAATCAGATCGACCGGGATTGCGGGCGTGCTTAACGTATGTGTCACAAACTTTACTTCCGGCACCGTAAGCTGTTCGCCTAACAGCGTCAGTAAATTCAACCAGTGCGCCTGATACTCAAAGCTACGCAGCGCTTGTTGTATGGCCTGTTCCGAACGGTTTTCCACCTGTGAGGCATACTGAAGAAACGACTCGCGCAGCCAGCCGTCAATCCATGTCTGGTCAAGAAAATCGGCAACTTCTTCATCGCGCCAGGCGAGCGCAAAACGTGTGCCATTGAGCAGATCGTTTTCGCAAGGTGCCAACGCCGCAGGCATATTTTTTGCCAGTTGACTGTCGAAGGCGAGGGTGATGCGGTGTGTGTTTCCGGCGCTATCTGGCTCGCTGAGTTTACGTACCTGAATGCGCGCCCAGTTATCCGGCCCGTCAATAAAGGTACGCGGCGGATTAAAACGCAGGAACGGCAGGGGGAGCCAGATTCCGTCGAGTACATCCAGAGAATAGTGCAGCGTCTGAGTGCTTTCCGGTTTCACGACTTCGGGTTGGCCGCCAGCACGTCCAGGCAACGTGTAGCGCCCGCTGGTCAGATCAAAATCGAGGCGCAGTAGCGGGCCGTTTGCCGTTTTGCGCACAAAACGTCCGTAGCGGGCCGACTCTTGCGGCGTTAAGCCAAAGTCAAGAAACTGGACGCCGCTGTTTGCAATGAGCGTGACGCTCTGTTTGTAATCACACAGATTGACCAACATAAAATCAGGCACCTATCTTTTTAAACGTCAACGGAATTGCCGCGTGGTCGCCATAACGGGCGGTACAGGTTGCGACGTCATTGACGCCTGCTTTACAGGTAATTTCCGGCATCGGATAACGTGAACCGTCGGTGCAGCGCGCATTGCCGCGACTTTTAATCATCAGCTCGCCCGTTTGATGCAGACCAGAGAAAATTTCCGCCCGACAAACTACGTTATCGCCATGTACTACGCGCGCGATACCTTTGTTATTTTGGATCTGATAACGCAGAGAGGGCGGCTTGCCGGTAATCGGATCTTTGACATCCACGCTGACCCGCCAGCTACCGTTTAAAAAGCGCGTGGTTCCAAGCTTCATCTGCGTATTGTCCATCACCAGCGCGTCTTTGGGGATAGCGGCAATGATAACAGGCGCTTCCGGCAGCGGCGCCGCTTTGGGGGCGGGCGTCACCTCAGCGCGATGCAGCGGCAAATGCGCGGTGAGTTCAGGCAATGGGGTAACGTCAGTTTTCGCGGTAGCGACAGGCGCGGCGCGAACAGGAGAGGCCCCGTCAACGGATGAAGATGGCCAGAAAAAAGGCGTGGCGACGGCGGCGATAACCACGGCAGCGACAGGTAAGCTCCACAGCGGTAGACGGCGAGCTCTTTTCGCCTCAGCAACCGGGATGGGTGTGGCAGGCTTCGGCTCGCTAACGATAACGGGCGGCGCAACAGGTTCCTCCGGCATTTTCGGCGGCTCAATGACAGACGTTAACAAAGGTTCATCCGCCTGACTAAACGCCGCCTCTACCAGCGGCTTTTCTTCGGGCTGTGGCTCCGGCTCGACCAGAGGGATGTCGGGGATTGCCTCGGTGACCCGCAGGCAGTCCAGCACATCATCGCGTGTATTTTCGTTGAGATTAACGAATCCCCAGAAGGTGATAACCGGTTTGCCGTTAACCAGGAAAACATGATTTTCGCCGGGAAATTGCGTCGCTTTCTCAAGTAGCGACCCAAATAGCTGGAGCGCTGTTTTACCGGATTGCAGACTTTTGCGACTGAGTGCAGCCGCGCTTTCAAAAGTGCTGGCTAAATAACGTAAAGCCCGAGAACGTGTCTCTTCGTCAGCCGCTTTCCACGCTATCGCCTGACCTTCAATCGGCGAATACCAGTCAACCCGATCGCCATTATCGTTAAGTTGTGGAATCGCCAGACAGTCAACCATCGCCTGCTGTTTACGCAGACGAAGCGTTTCGCGAATTTGCAATGCTGATTCAAATACGGCCTGACCGCCGCCGCCCACGGCCTGATAATCATCCAGATTGCCGCTGCGCAAGAGAGATTTTGCCACGTTGTTATCCCTTAGACTTCTTCACGCGTCTACTTTACGGGGTCTATACGCAAGCAAACGGCGGAAGAAAGGCAAAAAGGCGCGAATTCTCGGTCTATTAAGCCCCGTGTTTTCACTTGACGTAAGTTAAATCAGGATGGCGGCGGCGAATTACCGCATCGGGCGACAATAACGCGTATAATCGGCGAATCATGCTGTTACAGAATAAAGAGTAGGAGAGCTTATGTCGCACCTGGAGGAAGTGAGCGCCCGCGTGGATGCCGCCATCGCGGAGAGCGTAATTGCCCATATGAATGAATTGCTGATTGCCTTGAGCGATGACGCTGAATTACGTCGCGAAGATCGTTATGTGCAGCAGCAGCGTTTACGCACGGCTATCGCGCATCACGGCAGGCAATATCAAGAAGATCGGGACGCGCGCCGCGAGCAGCTCACCAAAGGCGGCACGATCCTGTAACCCATTAAAACTGGCGCTTCGCAATCAGCCATGCGCCAATGACCAGCAACAGCGCGCCAAACGCCGGCCCGACCATTGCGCGTAACGTGACGCCGTGGCTACGCGCGATATCCAGCGCCAGTCCGCCGATTAACTGACTGGCGACCAGTACCGCGATAGTCGTCGCGGCGCCAACGTTCTGATACCCGCTAATGCTGGCAAATACAAAAAATGACCCCAGCAGACCGGGGATCAATGTCCACCAGCGAACGCTGGCGACCAGCTCGCCGAAGCCCGTAGCGCCTTGCTTAAACCACAATATCGTCACAAATAAAACGATCCCTACCAGCGAGTTCAACAGCATAGCGATCAGAATCGTCGATGATGTCTGCGTAATACGCACCATAATACTGTTTTGTACCACCAGCCCGACGCCGGCGGTGATCAAAAAGATAAGCGTCAGCGACTGGTTCATCAGCAGGCGTCCGGCGCGGCGTGTTCATCAAGCTGGAGCTGCATAAACGTAAGATCTAACCAACGGCCAAATTTTACGCCGACCTGCGGCATTTGCGCGGTGACGGTAAATCCCAGTGAATGATGCAGGCGTATCGAGGCGGCATTCTGTGACTCAATGCCGGCTACCATCACATGCTTGCCGCAGCGTCGGGCTTCGTCGATCAGTCTGCTGAGCAGTTTTCGCCCCAGTCCTTTCCCCTGGTGCGCAGGATGAACATAAACCGAGTGCTCGACGGTATAGCGAAAACCGTCGAAACTGCGCCAGTCGCCAAATGATGCATAGCCAGTCACCACGCCATTTTCTTCGCTTACCAGCACCGGATAGCCCAGTAATTGACGGGCCTCATACCAGGCAAGGCGATTATCCGTATCGACCGTCCGATCGTTCCAGATGGCCGCAGTATGTAATACCGCATGGTTATAGATTTCGGTAATCGCGGCGCAGTCTGCTTTATCGGCAAAGCGAATCGTCATAGGGAACCCCAGGGAATGTTTACGATAGTGTTAGAAATACTATTGAAGGCGGCATAAATCAACGAATTAGCGCAAGAATTCATGTTTAGCGAGGAGGGGGAGAAAGTCGTTCATAAAAGCGCACAGCCTGATATCTGAGAGTGTTTAACTCCCTCAGAAAGCTAATGTTCGACTATTATTGATGGATTATGCCAGGCATGAGGAGAATAGAATGAAGCAACAGACCAACCGAAATCGTCGTTGGGTTTTGGCCTCGCGTCCCCACGGCGCGCCGCAGATGGATAACTTCCGCCTCGAAGAAGATGACGTCGCGACGCCCGGTGAAGGGCAGGTGCTATTGCGTACCGTTTTTTTATCACTCGACCCTTATATGCGTGGCCGCATGAGCGATGAACCCTCTTATGCGCCGCCTGTTGAACCTGGCTGCGTTATGGTTGGCGGTACGGTCAGTCGCGTTGTTGCGTCAAACCATCCTGATTACCGACCGGACGAATGGGTGTTGAGTTACAATGGTTGGCAGGATTATGACATTTCAGATGGCGAAGGGTTGGTAAAGCTGGGTGATAATCCGCAACATCCTTCCTGGTCGCTGGGTATTTTAGGAATGCCGGGATTTACCGCCTATATGGGGTTACTGGATATCGGCCAGCCGAAAGAGGGCGAAACGCTGGTTGTCGCCGCCGCCACTGGCCCCGTAGGCGCAACGGTTGGGCAAATTGGCAAGCTGAAGGGCTGCCGGGTCGTGGGTATTGCTGGCGGCGCGGAAAAATGCCGTCATGCGACAGACGTTTTGGGATTTGATCTGTGTCTTGATCATCACGCTGATAATTTCCCACAACAGCTTGCGCAGGCCTGCCCGCAGGGTATCGATATCTATTATGAGAATGTCGGTGGTAAAGTCTTTGACGCCATCTTACCGCTACTGAATACGTCGGCGCGGATTCCGCTCTGCGGTCTGGTCAGCGGCTACAATGCGACAGCGTTGCCGGACGGTCCAGACAGACTGCCACTGCTGATGGCGACATTACTTAAAAAGCGTATTCGTCTGCAAGGTTTTATCATCAACCAGGACTATGGTCACCGGATACATGAGTTTCAGCAAGAAATGGGGCGTTGGATCAAAGAAGGGAAAATACATTATCGGGAGCAGATTACTGATGGGCTGGAAAATGCGCCAGAAACGTTTATGGGACTGCTGGCGGGGAAGAACTTTGGCAAAGTCGTGATACGTTTAGCGGACGATGCGTAAAGAAAAAATGGCGGCATTATGTCGCCATAAAAATGTGCAAATTTTAAAATTCCGGCTTTACTTATATTCATCATTCAGATCGCGGTGGGGCAGCTTATCTCCCTCAGCGGCCTGAACCGGTCAAAAATCTCGATACATGAAGGAATGACGGAGATAAAACGGTTGCCATAAAGAAACCTGTATTGTTGTAAAAGATGAGAATATCACGCAAGTAAATTATCACTTTTATTTATTTGGCCGTTCAGGCCTGGATTATCTTTTTTACAATTAAGTTCCGAAACTTCTTCGGGACTCGATTGCGATGTTGTTCTGCCAAGAGGTGAAGGAAGGAAAATGCCGGGTACGGAAAAAACACAACATATAAGCCTGACCACACAGGTTGAAAATCGGTTAAAGCATCAATTGTCTATTGGCGCATTAAAACCAGGCGCAAGGCTTATCACTAAAAATATCGCTCAAGAGTTAGGCGTCAGTATTACGCCGGTGCGTGAGGCCCTGTTAAGGCTGGTCTCTTCCAGTGCTTTGGCGGTGGCGCCAGCGCAGGCGTTTATGGTGCCGGAGATCTCGCTGGAAAGTTTGTTGGAAATTAATACGATTCGTACTGCCCTGGAGGAGATGGCGGTGGTCGCCGCTGCGGGTAAGATTACCCCAGATCGCGAGCAGACGCTGAATGCGCTATTAGATGAATTTCAACAGGCGCTGGAAAGTGGCGTTATGGAGAAAATTCTTTTGGCCAACCGCGCATTCCGCTTTGAGATCTACCACTACGCGGATATGCCAACGCTGTATGCCATGATCGAGCAATTATGGGTACGCCTGGGTCCGGGCCTGCATTTTTTATATGATAATTTTAAACTTGATGATTATCAAAACGGCGTTAATCTGTACAGAAAATTGCTTAATGCGTTAGTGGCTGGTGATAAAGAAGGCAGCCGCCACTGCTTACAGAACGTTTTGCAACAAAACGTAGCGACGATTAAAAATCAGTACGTCATGTAACTATGGCTTATCAATAGCGGGGGCTCCCCGCTATTGCCGGATATTTGCCGGATATTTATTCAAATTGCCATGCCAGATTAATCCCCACGCCATAGTTACGCCCTGGCGCTGGCTCATAATATCGGCCATTAGATTCATTAACGATCACCGAACCGATATATTCTTTATCAAATAGATTATCTACCCGCCCAAAAATATCGACGGTAAGCTGACTGTAATTAAATTTATACCCTGTATTCAGTCCAACAACGGTATACGAAGGCGCTTTGGCGGTATTTTCATCATCGGCCATGATATCGCCCATATACCGCACGTCTGTTCCGGCGTACCACCCCTCATCCGGGATAAAACCTAATGAGGCGAATCCCATATTACGGGCAATGCCGGGCATCCGGTTTCCATCACAGTTTTGCCCCTGACAAACGTTACTGCGATAGGTCGCATCCAGCCAGGTCCATGATGCTTTCACCCGCCAGTCGCCGGCGAAGCGCTGGTCCAACGAAAGCTCTGCGCCCTGGCGGCGCGTTTTGCCCGCGTTTTTGTAGGTAGTGCGTCCTCCCATACTGCTGGCGACGACAATTTCATCATCGGTATCGGTTTGAAATAACGCGGCGGTCAACAAGCCATTGCCAATCCGCGTTTTACTGCCGACTTCCACCGTATCATTGGTCGACGATTTGAGGTCAAAGTTGAACCCGCTTTGGCCGTCAGCGCGATAAGAAAGCTCATTGATAGTGGGAGTTTCAAACCCGCGACCGGCAGCAAGATAGAGATTCCAGGCGTCAGTTAATGCATATTTTAGCGATCCGGCGGGTAGCCAGTGGTGATAGCTGGCGTCGCCGCTGTCATCGCCATTGCCGGGCGCGATATAGTGATCGTTAGAATCGAACCACACGGAACTGTAGCGCACGCCAGCATCCAGCGAGAGTTTTTGCGTAAGCTGCCACTGGGTTTGCAGGTAAGGATCGACATTCCACATCAGGTTACGCTCATCCCGGCGTAAATCGCCTTTATGCCCAAACTCAGGGGTGCCGTTGTTGAGGCGGAAGTTATTGTAACCCTTGCGGTTTTCGCTCATATTTTCATAATTTACTCCGCCAGTGAAGGTGACCGGCACACCTAATTCTCCCCGGTGAGTCCAGCGGGAATCAATGCCCTGATAGTGGCGTTGCAGTGTAATTACGCCGCCAGCCTGGGCTGGTTTTAGCTGTGCCACCAGGGGAATAGACTGGTATTGCGTGGTTTCCCGCTCTCCGGCGTAGGCCATCACGCTGATATCATCCTGCGCGCTGAGCTGACGTTCATAACGCAATCCTGCCTGAGTTTGTTTGATGGTTTTACGCGTATTGTACTGTTCAGCGCGCGGCGCCTGTTGCGGATCGGCTTTCCATTCAGATTCGGTCAGTCCACCGGGATCGTCCGCCTTAATGTCTACACTATTAAAAATCAGCGAGAGTTTACTGACATCGTCAAGGCGCACGCCCAGTTTGGCATTAGCCAGATTTTTTTGCGCGCCGCTGTGATCGCGGTAGCCGTGGGTGGTGAAACGGGTAGTCGATACCGTGTAATCCACGTCGCCTGGCTGTGTGCCGTCACCCATCGCGCCCGTGGCTTTTAGCCCATAGCGCCAGCTTCCATAACTGCCGTAGTAGCTGCTGGCCTCAAGGGTGGGCGGCTGTCTCCCGGTTTCAGTGGTGACATTTATCACGCCGCCGGAAGCATTGCCGTATAGCGCTGAGAAGGGGCCGCGTAACACTTCAACGTCTTGTATGCTGTTAATATCAATATTCGAAATCTGGCCTTGTCCATCCGGCATGGTGGCGGGAATGCCATCAACATACAGACGAATGCCGCGCACGCCAAAGGCGGAACGCGAGCCAAATCCACGGATAGAGATTTGCAGATCCTGCGCGTAGTTCTGCCGGTTCTGCACCTGCAATCCCGGGACGCTGGTTAAAGACTCAGATAAATTGACGCGCGGCGTCGCCAGACGCATGTCTTCTCCCTCAATGACGCTAACGGCGGCAGGTGTATCCAGTTCGGATACGGTTTGCGGCGTTGCGGTGACTATCATGGTTTGTTCATTGGGCGCGCTGGCGGCCTGAAGGACCGGGGAAAAGGTCAGAGGCAATAAGAGGGCGGGATAAAGTCGCTGTCTAACGGAAATAATTTTCATGAAAATGCTGGATAAATGTAAGCGTATCAACGGAAAACGTGACATTAAGGGTAGTCAATATGTAAAGTTTTGAAATTTTAATCGCACATTAAGTTAAGAAAATGTGCGGTATTTAAGCGCCATGACATTCACAGGCGAGGAAAAGCTCCACTTTCTGATAAATAATGATTATTATTCTCAACTTATAATAAGTGCGGAACGAAGATCCCGCGCAGTGAAGTAGTGTGAAGCAGCTATACACGTTTTGATCAAAGGGAGTCGTCATGCACTTACGTCATCTTTTTTCGCCGCGCCTGCGTGGTTCTTTATTGTTAGGTTCGCTCCTCGTCGCATCCTCATTTAGCACGCTGGCGGCGGAAGACATGCTGCGTAAAGCGGTAGGCAAAGGCGCTTATGAGATGGCCTGGAGTCAGCAAGAAAACGCGCTCTGGCTGGCTACATCGCAAAGCCGTAAACTGGATAAAGGCGGCGTAGTTTATCGTCTCGACCCGGTGACGCTGGAAATCACGCAAGCGATTCATAACGATCTCAAGCCGTTCGGCGCCACCATCAATGCCGCGACCCAAACGCTGTGGTTTGGCAATACCATTAACAGCGCTGTTACCGCGATTGATGCCAAAACGGGTGATGTAAAAGGTCGTCTGGTACTTGATGCGCGCAAACGTACTGAAGAGGTTCGTCCGTTACAGCCCCGTGAGCTGGTTGCCGATGCGTCTACCAACACGATCTACATTAGCGGTGTTGGCAAAGAGAGTGCTATTTGGGTAGTGGATGGCGAAACCATCAAACTGAAAACGACGATCGAAAATACCGGCAAAATGAGTACGGGTCTGGCGCTCGACAGTAAAGCGCAACGCCTGTACACCACCAATGCGGATGGCGAATTTATCACCATCGATACCGCCAGCAATAAAATTCTCAGTCGTAAGAAGTTGCTGGATGACGGTAAAGAACACTTCTTTATTAACCTGAGTCTCGATACCGCAGGTCATCGCGCGTTTATCACCGACTCGAAGGCGACTGAGGTTCTGGTTGTCGATACCCGTAATGGCAATATTCTTGCCAAAATCGCGGCGCCTGCCTCTTTGGCCGTCCTGTTTAACCCGACACGTAACGAGGCTTATGTGACGCATCGTCAGGCAGGTCAGGTCAGCGTGATCGATGCGAAGACCTATAACGTTGTTAAAACGTTCGATACGCCGACGTACCCGAATAGCCTGGCGCTATCGGCAGACGGTAAAACGCTCTACGTCAGCGTGAAGCAGAAATCGACACGTGAACAGGAAGCGACGCAGCCGGATGATGTTATTCGCATTGCTCTGTAAATAGGGTATGGAGGGGGAAACCCCTCCAGTCATCTCTTTAAACGCACCGATACGCCTCGTTACACCCCGCCGATAGCCTGATGATTCTGTGAGAATTACACTGCTTTTTTGCTGTAGTTAACTCATTATATTCACGAGGAAAATATGAAAAAGTTATTTATATGCTCAGGTTTGGGCATAATGTTTTTTATGCTTGCGGGTTGCACAACCAACTATGTGATGACGACGAAGAATGGGCAAACGATCGTAACTCAGGGTAAGCCGCAGTTAGATAAAGAGACGGGGATGACCAGTTATACCGATCAGGAAGGCAACCAGCGGGAAATTAACAGCAATGATGTGGCGCAGTTGATTAAGGCTGACTAAGCATTGGGCGCGATGCGGTGTTGGCGGCAACGCGCATTAAACCCGGCAGGCCTGGGACTGCCGGGGAAGGGGAATGTTATGTCGCTGCTTCTTCTTTCAATACGACACTCTCTGTCGAATCCGCCGTCACTGGCGCAGTGCGATGGATCTCCGCCACACGACGTCGCACGCCAAACCAGCCGGCGACCAGCAGAATGGCGATCAGCGGCAACGAGGCGATAGTGTAAGTTCCATTCGGGTAGTCAAACGCCATGAGTACCAGCACGCTTAGTAAAAACAGCAGCGTTAGCCAGGAGGTAAAAGGCGCGCCGGGCAGTTTAAAACTGACGTCTGCGGCTTTGCCTTCTTTTATCGCCTGGCGTAAACGCATCTGGCACACCATGATAAACGCCCACGACGCGATAATGCCGAGCGAGGCAAAATTAAGAACGATCTCAAACACACGGGAGGGGACCAGGTAATTCAGGAACACGCCGACCACGTAAACCACCAGAGTCGCCAGAATACCCGCATAGGGCACATGCTGACGGCTCATTTTCGCCATGAATTTCGGCGCGGAACCCCCCATCGACATTGAACGTAAAATTCTCCCCGTACAGTAAAGCCCGGAGTTCAGGCTGGAAAGCGCGGCGGTTAACACCACGATATTCATAATACTGCCGATATAAGGCACGCCAAGTTTAGAAAAGAAGGTGACAAACGGACTTTGCCCCGCCTGGTAGGCGTTCCACGGCAGCAGTAAAACCAGCAATACGACCGATCCTACATAGAAAAGACCAATACGCCAGATCACGCTATTGATGGCTTTTGGCACCATCGTCTGTGGATCTTTGCATTCCCCAGCGGCGGTACCGACCAGTTCAATCGACGCAAAGGCGAACACCACGCCCTGAATCAGTACCAGCGCGGGCAACAGGCCGTGCGGGAAAAAGCCGCCATTATCTGTAATCAGGTGAAAACCGGTGGCATTACCCTCAAGCGGTTGACCGGTACCGAGAAAAATCGTGCCTACCACCAGGAAGATAACAATGGCGAGTACTTTTATCAGCGCGAACCAGAACTCCATTTCGGCAAACCATTTTACGCCGATCATGTTCATGGTACCGACAATGGTTAACGCGCCGAGCGCGAACACCCATTGCGGAACGTCGCCAAATGCGCCCCAGTAGTGCATATATAACGCCACTGCGGTGATATCGACGATCCCGGTCATCGCCCAGTTAATAAAGTACATCCAGCCTGCGACGTAGGCCGCTTTTTCACCCAAAAACTCACGGGCGTAGGAGACGAAGCTCCCGCTGGAAGGGCGATGCAATACCAGTTCGCCCAGCGCGCGTAAAATGAAAAAAGAAAAAATGCCGCATACCAGATAGACCAGCGCCAGTGCCGGTCCGGCCATTTGCAATCGGGCGCCTGCGCCTAAAAATAAACCGGTGCCAATCGCGCCGCCGATAGCAATCATCTGAACCTGACGATTCCCCATCGCTTTGTGATACCCCTCTTCATGGGCGTTCAGCCAGCGTCGTTTCGCCGCATGTTGTTCTGCGGCGTGCGTAGTCTGTGTTTTCATTACGTTACCTGTTGTAGCCTGTCCTGACAGAAAAATTCCTTATGCCGCGACGGGCGCTCACCAATCGATTGCCTGCAATGGCGAATGCCGCTTTTCCCTGATTCTGTGACAGGGATAAAACCGCCGGCGGAGCATCCTACCTGCAATTGTTAAATGACGCAAAACATACGGAAAGAACAAAATGAGGATGTCGAGTTTATTTGTGTGGTCAGATGTGGTGCGGTGTGGTCACGATTCAGCCAGATAAGACGCCAGCACAAATCCGCAGTGATTACTTTGCGCAATAATTAACCAGCGCTAATCCCTGGTGGGATTTATGGTCATAGATATAACCTCGAACGGTAAACTACCTGACGATATTGCAGCAGCATAAGGTAAGGCCGTTGCGCCTGTTATTCTCATTTTCTCCTGAAAATGTATGCCTTTGAGCAATTTTGTTGATTGACATATCGTTATAATGAGAGAGGAGTAGGACATATAAAGCTATTGAGCAAAATTTGAAGGAGTATGATATGCCACATACATCAGTTTCTACCTATGCCAGGGCATTATCAGGAAATAAACTACCTCATGTTGCTGCAGGAGATTATGAAAATAAATTATCAACAAAAATCATGAAAGGCATCTTGTGGGTACTTACCGCAGGACTGGCCTACGGATTTACGCGAGTAATTGAACATTGTTGCAATGTTACGCCTAAAGTTGAGGAGTTCTGTGCCAATGCAGGGAATATCCATAATCATCTTGCTGATGCTGTACGTGATGGACTGTTTACTATAGATGTCGAGCTTTCTGATGGTCGGATGTTAACATTCGAACAACTCTCGCTGATGGCTGGACGTGAGCCAATCGTCAGGATATCGGATGGCGAACATACCGTTGAAGTTAAGGGGGCCTTTGAAGATATTTGTATGAGATTGGAAGAGGGCTTTTTTGAGGCGCCAGCGTACTATGCTTATGATATTGATAAAGACCATAAAACCGTCAGAGAACGAATAGCAGAATATAATGCCTTACCACAGGCATCAGGTGCCATTCCGAGTTTAGAATATTATATCGCTCGGGCCAACAGCATGGGCGAGGCGAAAGCGCAATGGGCGGCCGACATAAAATCTCGCTACCATAACTATTTGGACAAGTATTAAAAAGCGTTTATGTTTAGCCAGCTTTGTTAGAAATCAGACTCGCTGAGCTGGCGTTAAAAATTTTAACACGCCGCTATTTTGGCGGCGTGTCGCAAAGAGATTCTCAGCACCCGATTTCCGTTTGTAGGCCAAAATCCCACGTACCTCCGGCGGCTGTAGCCGGCCTGTCTTATTTTTTCAAAAGTATCCAACGCTATTCCACGGATAGGGTATCCTGTTGCGCAGCGATATCCACCTCAGCCTGTGTGCCGAACACAAGCATTAATGTTAATGGAAGCCTCAGATGACCTCTTTTTTACATGCTTATTTTACGCGATTAAATTGTCAGCCGTTGGGGGTTCCTACGGTTGAAGCGCTCAGAACGCTTCACTTAGCGCACAACTGCGCGATTCCTTTTGAAAATCTGGATGTGCTACTGCCTCGTGAAATACAGCTCGATGAGACGGCATTAGAGGAGAAACTGCTTTATGCCCGACGCGGTGGATACTGTTTTGAACTGAATGGTCTGTTTGAACGTGCGTTACGCGACATCGGTTTTAACGTCCGAAGCTTATTGGGGCGTGTCATTCTGTCTCATCCCGCCAGTTTACCGCCGCGCACGCACCGTTTGCTGCTGGTTGATGTTGAGGATGAGCAGTGGATCGCTGACGTGGGGTTTGGTGGCCAAACGCTAACCGCGCCGCTTCGTCTGCAGGCCGAAATTGCCCAGCAGACGCCGCATGGCGAATACCGCCTGATGCAGGAGGGGGGCACATGGATTTTACAATTCCTCCACCATGGGCACTGGCAGTCGATGTACTGTTTTGATCTGGGGGTGCAGCAGCAGAGCGATCATGTGATGGGCAATTTCTGGTCGGCTCACTGGCCGCAATCCCATTTTCGTCATCATTTGTTGATGTGCCGCCATTTGCCTGATGGCGGCAAGCTGACATTAACGAATTTCCACTTCACGCGTTACCACCAGGGACATGCCGTTGAACAGGTCAATGTACCGGATGTACCGTCGTTGTATCAGTTACTTCAGCAGCAGTTTGGTCTCGGCGTAAATGATGTAAAGCACGGTTTTACTGAGGCGGAGCTGGCCGCGGTAATGGCTGCATTTGATACCCATCCGGAGGCGGGAAAATAATTTTTTGCCGCGAGGATTTGCGGGCCTGACAAAGATTAAAAAGCAATGGCCCATTCGGCATGAAACAAAATGACCGCCTGGCCGGAGATGGTGACGTTTTCCGGCTGGTTATCGCGAATGGTGACGGTAACATCAACAGTACCCTCTTTGCCTAAAGCGCGCCCCTGATGGCCTTGAATCTGCAGCGTTTTACCGTCATGCGCCATCAGGCCATGATGGACGAGCCATGCACCCATCGGGCCATTGGCGTTTCCCGTTACCGGATCTTCCACAATCCCTATCGCCGGAGAAAACATTCGCCCATCGGTTTCGTTTTTTCCCGGACGAATCTGGAAAGGAAAAAAGCCGTTACAGCCAATTTGCTGGCTGATTGCCGTCAGGGCTGCCAGATTCGGAGAAAGGGCATCAATATCAACGTCTGGTTTGAGCAGGATCATCACTTTTGCATGTCCTGTTGAAGCCACCTGAATTGGCGCTCCCGGCACGATATCATCTTCAGTCAGGTTCAGCGCGGCGATGATGGCAGCCCGAATCTCTCCGACTAGCGGTGGTTCAAAAGAGGGCTGACCTTGTTCCAGCGTGATGCGATAGTCGTTGTGTTCGGCATGAATTTCAACGCGATGACGGCCCGCTAACGAGGTTTGCCAGACGGTGGTGTTTCCCAACCCCAGTACCGTTGCCCGAACATAATGCGCGGCCACGGTGGCATGACCACAGATGGGGACTTCTACTGTCGGTGTAAAATAGCGTATGCGCACATCACTCTCTTCGCTTTTTAGCAAAAAGGCGGTTTCCGAGTGACGAAGTTCACGGGCAATCAGCTGCATCTGCGCGTCGCTTAGCGTATCCGCATGTAAGACAACGCCAGCAGAGTTGCCGCGAAAGGGTTCGCTGGTGAAGGCGTCAACATGGTAAATCTGCGGTTTCATTGATGTTCTCCTTTGACTGAAGAATCATCATAGCCTGTGCGTTGCCGAATGACGACGCCCAGGCGTTTTCTTTGCCCGGTAAGCGTATCCCCGGGCAAAGAGAATTAGCGGCGGGTACGAACAATCTGGTAGCGACGGGTGAAATACTCAAACGGCGCGCTCCAGACATGAACCAGACGGGTGAACGGGAAGAGCAGGAAAATAGTCATTCCCAGCACCAGATGAACGCGGAAAACAAACGCCACACCGCTCAGCATTTCCGAAGACCCGCCGCGGAAGGTGACAATACTTTGCGCCCAGCCCACCAACTTCATCATTTCGCTGCCATCCGGATATTGCGCCGAAAACGGAATGGTGCTCAGGCCAAGCAGGCACTGAATCAGCAAAATGCTCATGATGATAATATCTGGTGTAGTGGATGTCGCCCGCACACGCTGATTGGTCAGACGACGCCACAGTAATCCCGCGCCGCCGATCAACGTTAATACGCCGCACACGCCGCCGAGGATCATCGCCATCTGCTGTTTTACCGCAATCGGCAGGAACCAGGCATACATCCAGTGCGGCGTCAGCATCCCAAACAGATGGCCAAAAAAGATCCCCAGAATGCCAATATGGAACAGATTCGACCATATCACCATCCCACGCTTATCCAGCATCTGGCTGGACGACGCGCGCCAGGTGTATTGTCCGTAGTCATAGCGCAGCCAACTGCCGAGGAAGAATACCGTGGCGCAAATATAGGGGTAGATGTCGTAAAAAAAGACGTTCAGGTACTGTATCATTTCGGGCCTCCCGCGCTGACGTCGACGTACTGCGGTGCCGCGTCCTGGCTAAAGCGTCGTTGATAATGGTGTAACGGTGAACTGTCACAGGTCGTGGCGTTATCTTCGATAAACTTCACCTGTTCTTCTTCCCAGACGGCATCCAGTGCCTGACGGGTATCATCCCGCGATTCCTGAACAATCTGTTTAGTGACGCTGTCACTTGTCAGTGGGCTGCCCGCCAGCGTCAGCAGGGCGTCAAACAGTTGATACCACGGCGCTCCTCGCTGTTTCAGACGACCGCCCAGCAGCGCCAGAATAGGGGCAATATTCTGTAATCCCTCGCGCGCTTCCGCTTCCGGCAACACGCTTAAGTACTCCAGATAGAGCGGCAGGTGATCCGGCAGTTCGCGGCAGTTGAGCTGCAGGCCCACGGTTTCATACTGACTTAACAAATCGACCATCGCCTGGCCGCGATCGCGGGACTCCGCATGAACATGCTCGAATAACAGCAATGAAGTGGCGCGCCCGCGGTCAAACACTTCGCACCATTCTGCTTGTTTATCCAGTAACGGCGCATAAAGCAGCTCGCGAGTGAAGTCGGCCAGCATTGGCGCATCGTGCTGGATAAGGGCGAACGCCTCATCCCGACATTCCCACAACCCGTCGTCCGGATACTCCATCAACAGGCCAATCGCTTTGAGGATTTGCATTATTCCCCCTCCGCTTTATCACGCACTTCGGTGATATTGATGGCATCAATACGGCTACTGTTGAACAGGTTGAATTTGGTATCCGAGCCGTGACAACCGTCGCCAAAAGTAAAGCCGCAGCCGTTGCGCTCCGGAAAGGCGTCGCGCGCCATTTCCCGGTGGCTGGTGGGAATGACAAAACGATCTTCATAATTGGCAATCGCCAGGTAGCGATACATCTCTTCAACCTGTTGTACGCTCAGACCCACTTCGTCAATCGCGCGGGTATCCGTCACGCCTTCAACCGTCTGCGAGCGCATGTAGTGGCGCATCGCCATCATCCGCTTTAGCGCCCGAATGACCGGACCGGTATCGCCCGCGCTGAGCATATTGGCCAGGTACTGAACCGGAATACGCAGCGTCTCCACCGCCGGCAGAATATTGCCATTGTGCGGCAACCCGCCCGCGTCGGCGTATGACTGGATGGGCGACAGCGGCGGTACGTACCAGACCATCGGCAGGGTACGGTATTCCGGGTGCAGCGGAAGCGCCAGCTTCCAGTCCATCGCCATTTTGTACACCGGCGACCGTTGGGCGGCGTCGATGACGTTTTGCGGGATGCCCTGTTTAAGCGCCTCCTCGATGACCGCCGGATCGTGCGGATCGAGAAACACATCGCACTGACGTTCATACAAATCCGTCTCGTGTTCGGTACTGGCCGCGTCTTCAATCCTGTCGGCGTCGTAGAGCAGAACGCCAAGATAACGGATGCGCCCGACGCAGGTTTCCGAGCAAACGGTCGGCTGGCCGGATTCAATACGCGGATAGCAAAATATGCACTTCTCAGACTTGCCGCTCTTCCAGTTAAAGTAGATTTTTTTGTACGGGCAGCCGCTGATACACAAACGCCAGCCCCGGCATTTATCCTGGTCGATTAGCACGATGCCGTCTTCTTCACGCTTATAAATAGCGCCACTTGGGCAGGTGGCGACACAACTGGGGTTCAGGCAGTGTTCGCACAGGCGCGGCAGGTACATCATGAAGGTGTTTTCGAACTGACCGTACATCTCCTTTTGTATGTTGTCGAAGTTACGGTCGCGGGCGCGTTTTTCAAACTCGCCGCCGAGCAGCTCTTCCCAGTTTGGCCCCCAGATCACCTTGTCCATCCGTTTTCCGTCAATCAGTGAACGAGGGCGGGCAGTGGGCTGATGCTTACTCTCCGGCGCATTATGTAAATGCTGATAATCGAAGGTAAAGGGTTCATAGTAATCATCGATTTGCGGAATCACCGGGTTGGCGAAAATTTTGCTAATTACCCCCATTTTGCCGCCCAGACGGGGCCTTATCTTGCCATTAACATCACGAACCCAACCGCCTTGCCACTCCTGCTGGTCTTCCCAGTTTTTGGGATAGCCGATACCCGGTTTAGTTTCGACGTTATTGAACCATGCGTATTCCATCCCTTCACGCCCGGTCCAGACGTTTTTACAGGTGACGGAGCAGGTGTGACAGCCAATACATTTATCGAGATTCAGTACCATCCCAACCTGTGAGCGTATTTTCATTTTTTCGCCTCCTGTACCTGATCCCGGCCCTCATCATCCAGCCAGTTAATGTTTTTCATCTTCCTGATCATGATGAATTCATCGCGATTCGAACCCACGGTTCCGTAATAGTTGAAGCCGTAAGCCAGTTGCGCATAGCCGCCGATCATATGCGTCGGTTTTGGACAGACCCGGGTCACGGAGTTATGGATCCCGCCGCGCATCCCGGTCACTTCCGAGCCCGGAATATTCATAATTCGCTCCTGGGCGTGGTACATCATGGTCATACCCGGCGGAACGCGCTGGCTGACCACCGCACGAGCGGTAAGGGCGCCATTAGCGTTGAAGGCTTCAATCCAGTCGTTATCTTCAATACCCAATTCACGGGCATCGACTTCGCTGATCCAGACAATCGGTCCGCCGCGCGACAACGTCAGCATCAGCAGGTTTTCGCTGTAGGTGGAGTGAATTCCCCATTTCTGGTGCGGCGTCAGGAAGTTAAGCGCTTTTTCCGGGAAGCCGTTGGGCGGAATTTCTCGCATTTCGCTGACGCTGCGGGTATCAATCGGCGGGCGATATGCCACCAGACTTTCGCCAAAAGCGCGCATCCACGCATGATCCTGATAGAGTTGTTGCCGCCCCGACAACGTACGCCACGGGATCAGTTCATGTACGTTGGTATACCCGGCGTTATAAGAGACATGTTCGCTTTCCAGTCCTGACCAGGTCGGGCTGGAGATAATTTTGCGCGGTTGCGCCTGGATATCACGAAAGCGAATTTTCTCATCTTCTTTATTGATGGACAGATGGGTGTGCTCGCGCCCGGTCATCTCGCCCAGCGCCTGCCAGGCTTTCACCGCCACCTGGCCGTTGGTTTCCGGCGCTAAGGCAAGAATCACTTCCGAGGCATCCAGCGCGGTGTCGATCCGCGGACGTCCTTTCGCCGGGCCATCGTGTTTGGTGTAATTGAGCTTACCGAGGAAATCGACTTCATCTTGCGTATTCCAGGCAATCCCCTTACCGCCGTTGCCTAATTTATCCAGCAGGGGACCCAGCGAGGTAAAACGTTCATAGGTGGCCGGATAATCGCGTTCAACCACGACGATATTGGGGGCGGTTTTGCCCGGAATAAGTTCGCACTCGCCTTTACGCCAGTCGAGAATATCAAATGGCTGCGCCAGTTCCGCCGGGGAATCATGCTGGAGCGGGTGTAACACCACATCGGTTTCCTGTCCGAGGTGTCCGACACACACTTCAGAAAAGACGCTGGCGATACCTTTGTAGATCTCCCAGTCGCTTTTGGATTCCCAGGCAGGATCGACCGCGGCGGAAAGGGGGTGGATAAACGGATGCATATCCGAGGTATTCATATCGTCTTTTTCATACCAGGTGGCGGTCGGCAAGACGATATCGGAAAACAGACAGGTACTGGACATACGGAAATCAAGCGTGACCAACAGATCGAGTTTGCCCTCAATCGCGGCGGACTGCCATTCCACCTCTTCAGGCTTAATTCCTTCGCTGGAGCCCAGCGCTTCGCCCTGGATACCGCTGTCGGTGCCCAGCAGATATTTGAGCATGTACTCATGACCTTTCCCGGAGGAGCCGAGCAGGTTAGAGCGCCAGACAAATAAATTTCGTGGGTGATTATGACCACTGTCAGGCTGTTCGCAGGCAAAACGGATAGCGCCTGATTTCAACGCCTGCACGGTATAATCCGCCGCAGACAGCCCGGCTTTATCGGCGCTCGCTTTCACGCTGAGCGGGTTAAGATTAAGCTGCGGTGCCGAGGGTAGCCAGCCCATACGTTCCGCGCGCACGTTGAAATCGATCAGGTGTCCGGAAAATTTAGCCGGATCGGCCAACGGCGAGAGTAATTCTTGCGCAGTCAGTTTTTCATAGCGCCACTGGCTGGCATGGTTGTAGAAAAACGAGGTACTGTTCATCTGACGCGGTGGGCGATTCCAGTCCAGCGCGAAGGCCAGCGGCAGCCAGCCGGTTTGCGGCCGCAGCTTCTCCTGGCCGACATAGTGCGCCCAGCCGCCGCCGGTTTGTCCAACACAGCCGCAGAACACCAGCATATTAATCATCCCACGGTAATTCATATCCATGTGATACCAGTGATTCACTCCCGCGCCGAGGATGATCATCGAACGACCGTGAGTTTTATGGGCGGTCTCGGCAAATTCACGCGCAATAGTTTCGATATGTCGACGCGGCACGCCGGTAATTTGTTCGCCCCAGGCCGGCGTGTAGGCTTTTACGTCGTTATAATTATTGGCGCTATGGCCGTCATCCAGACCACGATCCAGCCCATAATTAGCCAGCACCAGATCGTAAACGCTGACGACCATCCGCTCGCTACCGTCCGCCAGAGCCAGGCGTTTCACCGGCAACTGACGTACCAGCACCGGTTCCTGCCGCACGCTGCGGAAATGTGGGTTTTCGTTACCGCCAAAATAGGGGAAGGCGACACCCGCCACGTCATCATGCTGACCGAGTAAAGAGAGCGACAGTTCAGTTTCGGCGCCCGCCGCCACCGGTTCCAGGTTCCATTTTCCCTTTTCACCCCAGCGAAAACCGATAGAACCGTTGGGCGCGACCAGTTCGCCCGTACTGTTGAGCGCGACGGTTTTCCATTCCGGATTATTGGCTTCTCCCAGTCCATCCACCAGATCCGACGCGCGCATCATACGCCCCGGTACATAACTGCCGTCTGCGCGCTCATCCAACAGGACCAGCATCGGCATGTCGGTATAACGGCGGCAATAGTTAAGGAAATAGTCGCTGGGATTATCGAGATGAAACTCTTTCAAAATGACGTGACCCATGGCCATCGCCAGCGCGCTGTCGGTACCTTGCTTTGGTGCCAGCCACTGATCGCACAATTTAGCGACTTCGGAATAGTCCGGGGTGATGGCGATCGTCTTAGTGCCTTTGTAGCGCACTTCGGTAAAGAAGTGCGCGTCCGGGGTACGCGTCTGCGGCACGTTAGAGCCCCAGGCAATAATGTAGGCTGAGTTATACCAGTCGGCGGACTCCGGCACATCAGTCTGCTCGCCCCAGGTCATTGGCGACGCGGGCGGAAGATCGCAATACCAGTCATAGAAGCTCAGACAAGTACCGCCAAGCAATGACAGATAACGTGTTCCGGCGGCGTAAGAAACCATCGACATCGCCGGAATAGGTGAAAACCCCGCCACACGATCCGGTCCATAGGTTTTGATTGTCCAGACGTTAGCGGCGGCAATGAGCTGATTCAGCTCTTTCCAGTTCGAACGAATAAAGCCGCCATGTCCGCGCACCTGTTTGTAACTTTGGCATTTTTGCGGGTCGTTCATTATCGATTCCCATGCCAGTACCGGATCGCTGTGCCGGGAAAGAGCCTCGCGCCACAGTTCTATCAGCCGCTTACGCACCAGAGGGTATTTCAGACGATTGGCGCTATAGAGATACCAGGAGTAGCTGGCGCCGCGCGGGCAGCCGCGCGGTTCATGGTTCGGCAAATCGGGACGCGTGCGCGGGTAGTCGGTTTGCTGGGTTTCCCACGTCACCAGACCGTTTTTGACATAAATTTTCCAGCTACAGGAGCCCGTGCAGTTGACGCCGTGGGTTGAGCGCACGATCTTATCAAACTGCCAGCGCTGGCGATAACTGTCTTCCCAGTCGCGGTTGGTATGCATCACCTGACCATGGCCGTCGGCAAAGGTATCGCCTTTTTGTTTAAAGTAACGAAAGCGATCCAACAGTTTACTCATGACATTTCTCCTGCTTCGATAAATTTTCCGCCATCCTGCCGATTTGGCGTTAAACCATTACCGGATGGCCGTCCTACAGGTGCGTATGTTGTTATTGTTGTTTAGGCTTACGACGCCCGTAGACCAGCCAGGTCAGCAGGACGCAAGCGATGTAAAACAGCAAAAAGATTTTCATGGCGCCCACCGGCGAGCCGGTCAAGGCCAAAGAGGTGCCAAACGCTTTTGGAATAAAGAAGCCGCCCACAGCGCCAATAGCGGAGATAAAACCGAGCGCGGCGGCGGTATCCGTCACCGCTTCGCGCTGCGCCTGCTCATCGCTCCCGCCGCGCAGTTTGACGTTGTAGAGCGTGATCTGACGGAAGATCACCGCAATCATCTGGAAGGTAGAACCGCTGCCGAGACCCGCTGTCAAAAACAGGCCCATAAAAACAAGATAGAACGCGCTAAAGCTGCCTGCGCCGGAGCCTGGCAGCGTGAGGAATAGTAGGGCGGTAAACAGCGCCATAAAGATAAAATTAATGAGCGTTACGCGAACGCCGCCGAATTTATCGGAGATCACGCCGCCTGCCGATCGCGCCAGCGCGCCGATAAAGGGGCCAAAGAACGCCAGTTGCAGAATGTTTACGTCGGGAAATTGCGTTTTGGCGAGCATGGCGAAACCTGCGGAAAAGCCGATGAATGACCCGAATGTCGCCAGGTACAGCAGGCTAAGCAGCCACAGGTGCAGACGTTTTAGCACCGGCAATTGCGAGGCGACAGACGCTTTTGAACTGCCGATATCGTTCATACCAAACCAGGCGGCAAGCGTCGCGATAACCAGTAACGGCACCCAGATCCAGGCGGCGTTAGTTAGGGCGAGCAGGGAGCCATCAGGTTGCGGCACGCCCCGGACGCCTAAAAAAGTAAATATCGGCAGAAAAATAACCAGCGGCGCAATCAACTGCATCACACTGACGCCAAGATTTCCCAGTCCGCCGTTAATACCCAACGCGCTACCTTGTCTGGCTTTTGGAAAGAAAAAACTGATGTTGCCCATACTGGACGCGAAGTTTGCCCCCGCAAAACCGCACAACAGAGCGATGAGCATAAATACCCCGAAAGGGGTGGCAGGATTTTGCACGGCGAATCCCAGCCAGGCACAGGGAATAATCAATATTACGGTACTTAATACGGTCCATTTACGACCACCAAACAGTGGCACCATAAAGGAGTAGGGAACGCGTAATATTGCGCCGGAAAGAGAAGGTAGTGCGGTTAATAAAAAGAGTTGGTCAGTGGTAAAATTAAACCCAATTTTATTGAGGTTGACGGCAACAGCGCTAAACAACATCCAGACGCAAAATGCCAGGAGCAAACAACTTACTGAAATCCATAAGTTTCTTCTGGCGATGCCTTTCCCTTTATTCTCCCAGAAGGCTGGATTTTCAGGTCGCCAGTCACTCAAGAGATAACGATTATAATTCTCGTTTTGTCGTGTCATTTTACCCCTCACATGCGCATATCATTTGAAAAAAACACAAAAAAGAGCCAGAGCGTCACGCGCTCTTTTGAGAACTTATTGAAGTTTTTTTAGAATATTGAGTGAAAGAATAGATAAAAAACCAGGCCAGCGCGGCGCGAAGAGGAGATATGATGTTTCTTAATTGTTACTATTTGTAAATTAAAGGGGGTTTTTATTAAATTATTTGTAACTTTACGCAAAGAGTTCAAGCGTAATCATCCGATCCAGATGGTATTTAAACGCGGGATCGGCCATTTCCGGAATACCCAGTACATACATACCGTCCAGCCCGCACACCAGTGCGATAAGCCGCCAGGCGATATCCGTGGCGTTAGCAGTAAACGTAAATTCTCCTTCCTGTTTGCCCTGCTCGATAATAGTGACCGTTTCCTCATGCCACATCTGCATCGTAAGGAGATAAGCATCTCTGATGTGCGGATCCCGATCGGCCAGAATTTGCGCCTCTCGCCACAATTTTATGTAAGGCTCAAAGCCGCCGTCTTCGCTACCCAACATAGCGTGAAGCCGAGCACGCCAGGTGGCGGGCGGCGGAACTTGCCCGGCATCAAGCAGGGTGCGGATCAAATGGACAAAGGCCAGCGCTTTGAGCTCGCCCGCCGAGCTGAAGTGGTGATGCACCTGGCCGGCGGCGACATCGGCTTCTGATGCGATACGTCGCACCGTCATGGCGGCAAACCCCTCTGTCAGCGCCACGCGCATCGCCGCTTGCAGGATCACTTCGCGGCGTTCATCCCGGTTAAGGTAACTCATATTTTCCCCACATTAGCCAATGCGCGCAGTGTAACAAAAAGCTGGACATTCGTTCAACTTACCGTAGGATCCTGAAACTGGACAAGCGTCCAAATTTGAATTTTTGAAGGGAGAGTTATGTTTCGTCAGTGGTTAACGTTAGTCATTATTGTGCTGGTCTATATTCCTGTCGCCATTGATGCCACGGTCTTGCATGTCGCCGCCCCGACACTGAGTATGACACTGGGGGCCAGCGGCAACGAGCTGCTGTGGATCATTGATATTTATTCTTTGGTCATGGCTGGCATGGTGTTGCCGATGGGCGCGCTTGGCGATCGTATCGGTTTTAAACGCCTGCTGATGCTGGGTGGGACGCTCTTTGGCCTGGCATCATTGGCGGCGGCGTTTTCGCATACCGCCAGTTGGCTTATCGCCACCAGGGTATTACTGGCTATTGGCGCGGCGATGATTGTACCGGCAACGCTGGCCGGGATACGCGCCACCTTTTGTGAAGAGAAGCATCGCAACATGGCGCTGGGCGTCTGGGCAGCGGTAGGTTCAGGCGGAGCGGCGTTTGGGCCGCTCATCGGCGGCATATTATTAGAGCATTTTTACTGGGGATCGGTTTTCCTGATCAACGTGCCGATTGTGCTGGTCGTCATGGGCTTAACCGCCCGTTATGTTCCTCGCCAGGCGGGCCGTCGCGATCAACCGCTCAATCTTGGCCATGCGGTGATGCTGATTATTGCCATTTTGCTGTTGGTCTATAGCGCTAAAACCGCGCTGAAAGGGCATCTGTCGCTGTGGATCATCTCGTTTACCCTGCTTACCGGCGCGTTGCTCCTGGGACTCTTTATCCGCACACAGCTTGCGACATCGCGTCCGATGATTGATATGCGACTATTTACCCATCGCATTATCCTGAGCGGCGTCGTGATGGCGATGACCGCGATGATCACTCTGGTGGGTTTTGAGCTGCTGATGGCGCAAGAGCTACAGTTTGTTCACGGGCTATCGCCTTATGAGGCCGGGGTATTTATGCTGCCAGTGATGGTCGCCAGTGGATTCAGCGGGCCGATTGCGGGCGTGCTGGTCTCGCGTCTGGGACTACGGCTGGTCGCGACGGGCGGCATGGCGTTAAGCGCGCTGAGTTTTTATGGTCTGGCGATGACGGATTTCAGCACCCAGCAATGGCAGGCCTGGGGGCTGATGGCGCTGCTGGGATTTAGCGCCGCCAGCGCATTGCTGGCTTCCACGTCGGCAATTATGGCCGCTGCGCCGGCAGAAAAAGCGGCGGCGGCCGGCGCGATCGAAACGATGGCTTATGAACTGGGCGCAGGACTGGGCATTGCCATTTTCGGCCTGTTGTTAAGCCGTAGCTTCTCCGCTTCTATCCGTCTGCCTGCCGGGCTTGAGGCGCAAGAGATTGCCAGAGCGTCATCTTCAATGGGTGAAGCTGTGCAGTTGGCGAATAGCCTGCCGCCCACGCTGGGGCAGGCAATACTGGACGCCGCCAGACAGGCCTTTATCTGGTCGCATAGCGTGGCGTTAAGCAGCGCCGGGAGTATGCTTCTTTTGCTGGCGGTAGGGATGTGGTTCAGCCTGGCAAAAGCCCAACGCCGATAACATAACGCCTGATGAGATAAGCGCTTAATGCGCTAGCTGGCAGGGGGAGTCCATTTCCTCAACTTCTTTACCGCTGAGGCGTGCGTATTGCCCCGTCAGTCGCCAGAAAGCAGGCTGGGTTTCGGTATAAATTTCCGCAGCCAGAATCAGCCGACGGCGATCAACTTCGTTCAGTTCCAGTAAGGTCCAGGGAATAAAATAGCGATCGGTATCGGTAAGCCGAAACCACAGCGGACACCCGCAGCCGGAACAGAAGTAGCGTTCGCCGCGTGAAGAGGATGAAAAGTATGGCGGTTCCGGGGAAAGGGGGGCTAGCTGTGGTTGCCCGCAGGCTTCCAGATACATGGCTATTCCACCCGACCATTTTTGACACAGCGTACAATGGCAGGCATAGACATCCAGCATTTCGACGTCAACGGTAAAATGGCTCTGTCCGCAAAGACAACGACCAGTGAACGTCTGCACGGCATACTCCTTATGACCGAGTCTACATCAAGAGAAAAAGCCAGCCCTGAAAGGACTGGCTTTGTATTCAGACTACAACAAAATTAGAACTGGTAGTTCAGACCAACAGCAACGATGTTGTCGGTAGACACTTTAGCCGCTTTGGTGAAATCGCTGTCGTCCAGCAGGTTGATTTTGTAATCAACGAAGGTGGACATGTTTTTGTTGAAGTAATAGGTTGCGCCGACATCGATGTACTCAACCAGATCCTGGTCGCCGTAAGTACCCAGGTTTTTACCTTTGGATTTCAGGTAAGCGATGGACGGACGCAGACCGAAGTCGAACTGATACTGAGCAACCGCTTCGAAGTTCTGGGTTTTATTCGCGATAAACGCATCACCCGCTGAATCTTCACCGAAGGTGGTCATGTTCAGCGTTTCGGAGTAGGTGGTCGCCAGGTAGATGTTGTTCGCATCATATTTCAGACCAGCAGCCCAGACTTCAGCGTTTTTACCCGCAGCATTCAGGTTGCTCGCTGCTTTCACCTGGTTGTTAGTACGGTCAGACTTCGCATAGGCCGCACCTACGCCAAAACCTTCGTACTCATACGTTGCGGACAGACCGAAACCGTCGCCGTTAGACTCGTACGCGCCGTCACGGTCGTTTTTGCCCTGGTACTGCGCGGCAAAGTTCAGACCTTCAACCAGGCCAAAGAAGTCAGTGTTACGGTAGGTGGCAACACCAGTAGTACGGCCAGTCATGAAGACGTCAGTCTGAGTCCAGGTATCGCCACCGAACTCTGGCAGAACGTCGGTCCATGCGCCGATGTCGTAAGCAACGCCGTAGTTACGACCGTAGTCGAAAGAACCGTAGTCAGCGAATTTCAGACCAGCAAACGCCAGACGGGTTTTGTCTTTGTCAGCGCCCTGGCTTTCAGTACGGTTGCCTTTGAATTCATATTCCCACTGGCCAAAACCGGTTAACTGATCGTTGATCTGCGTTTCGCCTTTAAAGCCCAGACGCGCGTAAGTTTTGTCACCATCACTTCCGTTATCATCAGAGAAATAATGCTGAGCGTGAACTTTACCGTACAGATCCAGTTTATTGCCGTCTTTGTTATATACCTCGGCTGCATTTACAACGCCTGCTGCCAACAGGGAAGTCACTGCCACTGCCACTAACTTAAGTTTCATTTTAATAATCCTTATAATTTTCTTAGCGTGTTTCCTCAACCATTGTTAAACGAGGCGTTTGTCAATGGCAGACTATTTTTAAATGACGGAGTGGCATAAGTTCAATAATAAGTTTCATAAGATTACAAATTATTTTAATTTGTGTGATCGAGATCTCCTTAATACATTTGAGAGTATTAATTTAAATAGGGATTTTCTAATAAAATATATTTTCGAAGGGGATTGTTTGGCTGTTTATGATTTTATTTTTGGTAGTAACGGCTGATTATTATATGCACTAATACAGTTGCCAGCTAGCGTTAATTATATATTTGTTAATATAATTATATCATCACATTAACATATTTAACGATTTTATAAAATCCATTTTTACCAGCGCAATCCTGGCATGGCGCAGGGGGAGCACGTGAAAATGAAAAATCGTCAAAGACACACAGGCGATAGATAAAAGCGTAGTTGTGTTATGAAGAGTGTCAAGGTGCAGCGGGTCGATTTAATATCAACATCGGCCCGCCCGTCGCTATTAGCGCCGCCGCGTTGCCAGCCAACAAAGTAGCGAACCTACGCAAACCATGACTGCGCCTTGCCAGAAGGAGAATGACAGTGGTGAGCTGAGTAACAGCGCTGCCAGAGCAGAGGACATGACGGGGGTAAAATAAGACCCTACGGCCATGATAGTCACATTGCCATGAAGTATGCCCACATTCCATGCTGCGTAGGCGAACCCCAACGTTAATGCCGCGGTAAAAAGTTTAGCAATCACCGGTAGGCTAAATATCATGGCAGGCTGCGGTGTAAGAAAATAGTGGAACCACAGCGCCACGGCAGTGAGTAACACAAAGACGGTGATACCGTTAAAACCACGCGCATATTTATTTGTGACGGTGCAGTACGTCGCCCATATAAACGCCCCAAGAAATGCCAGTAAATAACTTAGCGGACTGGTGGCGACATTGCTGATAATTTCCCCTGGATTAAGACCATTCTCGCCCCCCAGAACCCAGCAAACGCCAGTAAGTGCAATAAGCAATCCAGGAACAATAAGCCAGTTAGTTTTTTGCCCATTAAAAAGAATAGCAAACAGAATGGTCAGGCTGGGCCATAAATAGTTAACCATGCCGACTTCGATAGCCTGATGGCGAGTGGCGGCATAACCGAGAGAAAGCGCCAGGCATATTTCATAACTGACAAACAGTACGCTGCCTGCGATGAGGTATCGCCCCGGGAAACGACGGATATCAGGTAATCCGACGGTAAAAATCAGCAGCAGGCCGCTTAATGAATAGATCATGGCTGCGCCGCCTACCGGTCCGAGACCTTCGCTGACGCCGCGAATTAACCCAACCATCGTGCTCCACAGAACGATGGCAACAAGCCCTATTAGCGTTGCTTTTTGTGATGTCATGCTTTGTGACTGTCCTGAATACCGCGCAAAATAAACTGCCACTTATAGCACTTTTTCCGAGGGCGATGCCATGCAGTGTCATTTTTTAGTACCTCCCTGGAGTTATTGCAGTTTAAAAATAGGGCTATTTAATAGCGGAACCGTTTCAATATTGATTTGACGCAAAAAAGTTATCGATTTTGCTGTTAGTTTCCTCGCGAAGTTATACACGCATCCTGGACTGAGGTTTTGATGCAGTTCGAAGGAGGCGTGCATCCGTGGAAAAAAGAGGAAAGCAATGGACGTCAGCCGCAGACAATTTTTTAAAATCTGCGCGGGCGGTATGGCGGGAACAACGGTGGCCGCACTGGGTTTTACCCCTAAAATGGCCCTGGCTCAGGCGCGAAACTATAAGCTGTTGCGCGCAAAAGAGATCCGTAACTCCTGCACATACTGTTCCGTAGGTTGCGGGCTATTAATGTATAGCCTGGGAGATGGGGCAAAAAACGCGAAAGAAGCGATTTACCATATTGAAGGCGACCCGGATCATCCGGTAAGCCGTGGCGCGTTGTGCCCGAAAGGGGCCGGTTTGCTGGACTATGTTCACAGTGAAGATCGCCTACGCTATCCGGAATACCGCGCGCCGGGTTCCGACAAGTGGCAGCGCATTAGCTGGGATGACGCTTTCACTCGTATTGCTAAATTAATGAAAGCCGACCGCGACGCCAACTTTATTGAAAAGAATGAGCAGGGCGTCACGGTTAACCGCTGGCTCTCTACCGGAATGCTGTGCGCCTCGGCGGCCAGCAATGAAACGGGTATGCTGACGCAGAAGTTTGCGCGTTCTCTCGGTATGCTGGCGGTAGATAACCAGGCGCGCGTCTGACACGGACCAACGGTAGCAAGTCTTGCTCCAACATTTGGTCGCGGTGCGATGACCAACCACTGGGTGGATATTAAAAACGCCAACGTCGTGATGGTGATGGGCGGCAATGCCGCAGAAGCGCATCCGGTGGGTTTCCGCTGGGCGATGGAAGCGAAAAACAATAACGATGCGACGCTGATTGTCGTTGATCCACGCTTTACGCGTACGGCGTCGGTGGCGGATATCTATGCGCCAATACGTTCCGGTACAGACATTACCTTTCTGTCCGGCGTTTTGCTGTACCTGATCGAAAATAACAAAATCAACGCTGAATACGTTAAGCATTACACCAACGCCAGCCTGCTGGTGCGGGATGATTTTGCCTTTGATGACGGTCTTTTCAGCGGCTATGACGCCCAAAAGCGTCAGTACGATAAATCCTCCTGGAACTACCAGTTCGATGAAAACGGCTATGCCAAACGTGATGAAACGTTGACGCACCCACGCTGTGTGTGGAATCTGCTGAAGCAGCACGTTTCGCGCTATACGCCGGACGTCGTGGAAAACATTTGCGGTACGCCGAAAGCAGACTTCCTGAAGGTGTGTGAGGTGTTGGCCTCTACCAGCGTTCCGGATCGCACTACCACCTTCCTGTATGCGCTGGGCTGGACGCAACATACTGTCGGGGCGCAGAACATCCGTACTATGGCGATGATCCAGTTGCTGCTCGGCAATATGGGGATGGCTGGCGGCGGTGTGAACGCCTTGCGCGGCCACTCTAATATTCAGGGCTTAACGGATTTAGGACTGCTCTCCACCAGCCTGCCGGGCTACCTGACGCTGCCATCGGAAAAACAGGCCGATCTGCAAACTTATCTGTCCGCGAATACCCCCAAAGCGACGCTGGCCGATCAGGTCAACTACTGGGGTAATTATCCTAAGTTCTTCGTCAGCCTGATGAAATCTTTCTATGGCGATGCGGCGCAGAAAGAGAATGACTGGGGCTTTGCCTGGCTGCCTAAGTGGGATCAGTCCTATGACGTGATCAAATATTTCAACATGATGGATAGCGGGAAAGTCACCGGCTATTTCTGTCAGGGCTTTAACCCGGTGGCGTCCTTCCCGGACAAAAACAAAGTGGTGCAAAGCTTAAGCAAACTGAAGTATCTGGTCGTTATCGATCCGCTGGTGACTGAAACGTCGACGTTCTGGCAGAACCACGGCGAATCTAATGATGTCGATCCGACAACGATTCAGACCGAAGTCTTCCGTCTGCCGTCTACCTGTTTTGCGGAAGAGGATGGCTCTATCGCTAACTCCGGTCGCTGGTTACAGTGGCACTGGAAAGGTCAGGACGCGCCGGGCGAAGCGCGTAACGACGGCGAGATTCTGGCCGGTATTTACCATCGTCTGCGTGAAATGTATCGCGCAGAAGGCGGTAAAGGCGCCGAACCACTATTGAAGATGAGCTGGAACTACAAGCAGCCGGATGAACCGCATTCGGAAGAAGTGGCGAAAGAGAACAACGGCTATGCGCTGGAAGATCTCTATGATGCCAACGGTACACTGCTTGCCAGGAAAGGCCAGTTGTTGAGCAGTTTTGCATTACTGCGCGATGACGGTACGACATCCTCCTCCTGCTGGATTTATACCGGTAGCTGGACGGAGCAGGGCAACCAGATGTCCAGACGTGATAATGCCGACCCGTCAGGGCTTGGCAATACACTGGGTTGGGCGTGGGCGTGGCCGCTAAACCGTCGCGTATTGTATAACCGCGCTTCGGCGGACTCGCAGGGTAAACCGTGGGATCCAAAACGGATGCTGATCCAGTGGAACGGCGCGAAGTGGACAGGGAACGATATTCCGGACTTTAACAACGCGGCGCCGGGGAGCGGGACCAATCCGTTTATCATGCAGCCGGAAGGGCTGGGACGTCTGTTTGCTATTGATAAAATGGCGGAAGGGCCGTTCCCTGAACACTACGAGCCGATGGAAACGCCGCTGGGCACTAACCCGCTGCACCCGAATGTGGTCTCGAACCCGGCGGCGCGTCTGTATGAAGAAGATGCGCTGCGCATGGGTAAGAAGGAGCAGTTTCCGTACGTGGGCACGACTTACCGCCTCACAGAGCATTTCCATACCTGGACCAAACATGCGCTACTTAACGCTATCGCTCAGCCGGAACAGTTTGTGGAGATCAGTGAGACGCTGGCGGCAGCGAAAGGTATTGCTAACGGCGACTATGTGAAGGTGAGCAGTAAACGCGGGTTTATTCGCGCGGTCGCGGTGGTAACTCGTCGTCTTCGCACTCTGCATGTCAACGGTCAGCAGGTTGAAACGGTGGGGATCCCGATTCACTGGGGCTTTGAGGGTGTCGCGCGCAAAGGCTATATCGCCAATACTCTGACGCCAAATGTCGGTGATGCCAACTCGCAAACGCCGGAATACAAAGCGTTTTTAGTTAACATCGAGAAGGCGTAAGGGAGGCGAACATATGTCTATGGAAACGCAGGACATTATTAAACGGTCCGCAACAAACGCCATCACGCCGCCTCCGCAGGCGCGTGATTACAAAGCCGAAGTCGCGAAACTGATCGACGTCTCCTCCTGTGTCGGCTGTAAAGCCTGCCAGGTAGCCTGTTCTGAATGGAACGATATTCGCGATAACGTTGGTCAGTGTGTCGGGGTGTACGATAACCCTGCCGATCTCAGCGCCAAGTCCTGGACGGTGATGCGCTTTACCGAAACCGAGCAGAACGGCAAGCTGGAGTGGCTGATTCGTAAAGATGGTTGTATGCACTGTGAAGATCCGGGCTGTCTTAAAGCCTGTCCATCTGCCGGGGCTATCATCCAGTACGCGAACGGGATTGTTGATTTTCAATCTGAACACTGTATCGGCTGTGGCTACTGTATCGCCGGGTGTCCGTTTAATATTCCGCGCCTCAACAAAGAGGACAACCGCGTTTATAAATGTACGCTCTGCGTCGATCGCGTCAGCGTGGGCCAGGAACCGGCCTGCGTCAAAACTTGTCCGACCGGGGCTATTCACTTCGGCACCAAAAAAGAGATGCTGGAACTGGGTGAGCAACGCGTGGAGAAGTTAAAAGCGCGTGGCTTTGAACATGCCGGTATCTACAACCCGCAGGGCGTCGGCGGTACGCACGTTATGTATGTGCTGCACCATGCCAATCAGCCGGAGTTGTACCACGGCTTGCCGAAAGATCCGCAGATCGATACCTCAATCAATCTGTGGAAAGGGGCGCTAAAACCGCTGGCCGCAGCGGGCTTTATCGCCACTTTCGCCGGTCTGATTTACCACTACATCGGTATTGGCCCGAATAAAGAAACGGACGACGATGAGGAGGATCATCATGAGTAAGTCGAAAATGATTGTGCGCACGAAATTTGTCGACCGCGCCTGTCACTGGACGGTGGTGATCTGCTTCTTCCTGGTAGCGCTGTCGGGGATTTCGTTTTTCTTCCCGACGCTACAATGGCTGACGCAAACCTTCGGCACGCCGCAGATGGGACGTATTTTGCACCCGTTCTTCGGTATTGCCATTTTCATCGCGCTGATGTTTATGTTCGTGCGTTTCGTCCACCACAACATCCCGGATAAAAAAGACATTCCGTGGCTGAAAAATATTGTCGAAGTATTGAAAGGCAATGAGCATAAGGTGGCGGATGTCGGCAAATACAATGCCGGACAGAAGATGATGTTCTGGTCCATTATGAGTATGATTTTTGTGCTGCTGGTGACTGGCGTGATTATCTGGCGTCCGTATTTCGCGCAGTATTTCCCCATGCAGGTGGTGCGTTATAGCCTGTTAATTCATGCGGCGGCGGGCATTATTTTAATGCACGCGATCCTCATCCATATGTATATGGCATTTTGGGTGAAAGGCTCGATTAAAGGCATGATCGAAGGGAAGGTCAGCCGTCGCTGGGCGAAGAAACATCATCCACGCTGGTATCGTGAAATCGAGAAGGCGGAAGCAAAAAAAGAGAGCGAAAAAGGTATTCAGTAATTCTTTCGCGATCTGATAAACAAGGCGCTATCCTCGTAGCGCCTTGTTTTCATCTGCTGTCTGTATACTCAGACGACCGCAGCAAATCGTTTAACGACGGAAATCGATGACCATACGGCCACGAATTTGCCCTTGTTCCATCTCTTTAAAAATAACGTTGATATCTTCAAGCGGACGTAAAGCGACTTTTGGCACGACTTTTCCTTCCGCCGCGAACTGGAAGGCTTCGGTCAGATCCTGGCGTGTCCCCACCAACGAACCGACAACCTGAATGCCATCCAGCACCAGGCGAGGGATATCAAGGTTCATGGCTTCTGGCGGCAGCCCGACTGCCACCACGCGGCCTCCGGCGCGAACGGCATCTACTGCGGAATTAAACGCCGCCTTAGCGACCGCGGTAACCACCGCTGCGTGCGCGCCACCGGTTTTTTCCTGCACAATTTTAGCCGCATCTTCCGTACGTGAATTAATGGTCAGATCTGCGCCCATTTCCTCGGCCAGTTTCAGTTGTCCATCATTGACATCAATGGCGATCACTTTCGCATTGAAAACGTTTTTCGCGTACTGCAAGGCCAGATTACCCAGACCGCCCAGACCGTAGATGGCAATCCACTGGCCAGGTTTAATATGAGAAATCTTCACCGCTTTATACGTGGTAACGCCCGCGCAGGTAATACTACTTGCCGCCGCAGAGTCCAGACCTTCCGGTACTTTCACCGCATAATCCGCGACGACAATACACTCTTCGGCCATGCCGCCATCTACCGTGTAACCGGCATTTTTCACGTTGCGGCATAAGGTTTCATTGCCCGTATTGCAATACTCACAGTGTCCGCATCCTTCATAAAACCACGCGACACTCGCGCGATCGCCGGGTTTCAGCGAGGTGACACCGGGACCGACTTCCGCCACGACGCCAATGCCTTCGTGTCCCAGAATGACGCCGGTTTTGTCACCGAAATCGCCGTTTTTCACGTGTAGATCGGTATGGCATACGCCGCAACACTCCATTTTTAGCAAAGCTTCACCGTGGCGAAGGGGACGCAGCGTTTTCTCAGTAACATCAACCTGATGATCTTGTGTGACAACAGCAGCTTTCATAACCTTCTCCTTTTCTTAATAGTGAACTGCATAGCAGGTAATAGCAGGTAAGGTGCTATTACCTCTTTAGGATTAATATTTCTGATGAGTTATGCAAGGCGGCAGAAATACAATGTAATAGTTTAGCCAGGATTATCCTGATAAATCCCCGTTCAATACATAAAGGTGGCTAATATTAGTAGCTTGACAAATAAGCAGGAAAAGGAATGCAGGTGTGTCGACAGACTCACCAAAACTAAAGCAGAAAGTGATATCCGGCGGCATTCACCGCCGGGTACGTATTAAATGGAAGTCCGGCGGTAGTCGCGGTATTCCGGTTTCCAGAAGTTATCGTCAATCGCCTGTTGCAGCGCTTCCGCAGAGGTTTTCACCGCTACGCCTTGTTGCTGCGCCATTTTGCCTACGGCAAAAGCGATAGCGCGCGACACGACCTGGATGTCCTTAAGCGCTGGCAACACTAATCCTTCGCCGTTATTCACCAGCGGAGAATGTTTCGCCAGCGTCTCACTGGCTGACATCAGCATTTCATCAGTAATGCGCGATGCGCCGGAAGCGATAACCCCCAGTCCGATGCCGGGGAAAATATAGGCGTTATTACATTGTGCGATCGGATAAATCTTATCTTTCCAGATGACCGGCGAGAATGGGCTGCCGGTTGCCACCAGCGCGTTGCCTTCCGTCCAGGCGATAATGTCCTGTGGCGTGGCCTCCACGCGAGAGGTGGGATTAGAGAGCGGCATGACGATCGGGCGAGGGCAATGCTTATGCATCTCGCGGATGATCTCTTCAGTAAAGAGCCCGGTCTGGCCGGAAACCCCGATCAGGATATCCGGCTTCACGTTACGCACCACATCCAGCAGCGACAGCACGTCATTTTCGATATCCCAGTGCTGGAGATTGTCGCATTTCTGCACCAGTTTAGCCTGGAACGGCAATAAATTAGGCATCCGGTCCGTCAACAGGCCGAAGCGATCGACCATAAAAACGTTCTGTCGAGCGGCGTCTTCGCTTAAACCTTCACGCTGAGTCTGCGCGATGATTTGTTCAGCAATCCCACATCCGGCGGAACCCGCGCCGAGAAAAACGATTTTCTGCTCGCTAAGCTGACTGCCGGCAGCGCGGCTGGCGGCGATCAACGTACCGACGGTCACGGCTGCGGTGCCCTGAATATCATCGTTAAAGGAGCAAATCTCATCACGATAGCGCGCCAACAGCGGCATTGCGTTTTTCTGCGCGAAATCTTCAAACTGTAGCAGGATATCTGGCCAGCGCTGCTTAACGGCCTGAATAAACTCATCGACAAACGCATAATACTCATCGTCGGTAATGCGCGGATGACGCCAGCCCATGTAAAGCGGATCGTTGAGTAACTGCTGATTGTTGGTGCCGACATCGAGCACAACGGGAAGGGTATAGGCCGGACTAATGCCGCCGCAGGCGGTGTATAATGACAGCTTACCGATAGGGATCCCCATCCCGCCGATGCCCTGATCGCCAAGCCCCAGAATCCGCTCGCCATCCGTCACCACAATAACTTTAATGTTGTGGTTAGGCACATTCTGCAAAATGTCGTCCATATTGTGACGGTTCGGATAAGAGATAAATACGCCGCGCGCCCGGCGATAAATCTCAGAGAAGCGCTCACAGGCCGCGCCCACGGTCGGGGTATAGATAACCGGCATCATCTCTTCAAGATGGTTTTGCACCAGTCGATAAAAGAGCGTTTCGTTGGTATCCTGGATGTTACGCAGGTAAATATGCTTATCGATTTCTGTTTTAAACCCCTGATACTGGAGCCAGGCGCGTTCGGCCTGTTCTTCAATCGACTCGACGACCTCCGGCAGCAGCCCTGACAAATTGAAGTTGCGGCGCTCTTCTACGCTAAAAGCGCTGCCTTTGTTTAACAGGGGGAATTCCAGCAATACAGGGCCAGCGTAAGGGATATAAAGGGAACGTGCTTTCTTGGTTGTAGTTTCCATGTTACTCACTCTTTTTCGAATAACTGTCCCTGGCACCGTCGTTTATCATCATATATTGCCTTCCACCAGGGAACCGACCCTGAGTATAAAGCATTGTGAGACGTTAAGGTCATTCCTATAAACAAAAACACCATTGCAGATGCAATGGTGTTTAACGTCATTTCAGGACTGTACGATTACTTTTGGCTATCGGCGCGGCGCTTTCTGCCGGTTGGGTTATTCACCACGCTGCTGGTGTCGCCTTCAGTAACAACCTTACGCTGGTTGGAAATTCTGTAATCCAGTCCAAGTATATGACGAGCCTGACGGTTCGATTTCATGTTAACTCCTCAATCCTGTTGCTAGTTTTAAGGACAAATTCGCTTACGCGAAAGAAACGTAACCCCTAAGGTTGCCGATACAGCATAGCAGGTTTTACAGAGTCGGGTGCTGCCCGCTTACCACATAGTTGATGGTCTGCTGGTAGATGTCACTGAGGATGTCATTGTCGGAAGCCTCAACCCATTTGGTCAACTCCATTAAAATATCATCTTCAGTGACAACGCCTAACTCCGCGCGTAATCCTTGTTCAATCGCGTTGACCAGGGCCGGTTGTGCTGCTGAGGTATTTGCTGAGTGATAAGTAAACATATAATGCCTCCGTGAACATGTATTTATTTAGTACGGCTCGCAGAAAATTAATTCGTATTCAGCATGGCAAATATTTTTGCGGCTGTGGTTAAGATTAGTCCTGGAGTTATTTTAACGCAAGGCGGAACTCTAATTGTTTACCCCAGAAGAAAATATATTACGTTTGCCAATTACATATCCTCATACAAATAGTGGTCAATTAATATACATTTAAAAGACTACTTATTGCGATTTTTATCATTTATTACAATGGGATAGAGCAAAGCTTAATACACATTAAAATATATATCATGGAATACGCTTACAGAAGAAAAAGTAAGGATAAAAGGAGGGATATATTCTTTAAAGAAAGGGAGGCCTGTTGGTTTAATATCCATAAATGAAAAAGCATAAACCATTTTCTATATCTGAAGTGCGGGTAATTGACAACAGGCTACCTCCATCGGCATGGTCAACGCAGATTAGCAGCATGGTCTATACTTTATTTTTTGAGCCAACAGGAGAGCAAAAATGACAATCCATAAGAAAGGTCAGGCACACTGGGAAGGCGACATCAAACGGGGTAAAGGTACTGTATCAACAGAAAGCGGCGTGCTTAATCAACAACCGTATGGATTCAATACCCGGTTCGAAGGCGCGCAGGGAACCAACCCGGAAGAGTTAATCGGCGCCGCACATGCGGCCTGTTTCTCCATGGCGCTATCACTCATGCTGGGAGAGGCTGGATTTACGCCCACCTCCATTGACACCACCGCTGACGTATCGCTTGATAAGGTGGATGCGGGCTTCGCCATTACCAAAATTGCACTACAAAGCAAAGTCGCGGTAGCAGATATTGATGCTTCAACTTTCGATCAAATCATCCAGAAAGCAAAAGCCGGATGCCCGGTTTCGCAGGTTCTGAATGCGGAAATCACTCTCGACTACCAGCTTAACGCCTGATAACTCCGCCAGCCCGGTAACGACTCTTGTTTATCGGGCTGTTGAATATCGCTGTTAAAAGTACACAGAGCGAATGAAAATGTATCAGACGGCAGGAACCTCGAGAAGCGTCTTCTTACCGTGTCTTTGTTGGTATTCATTACAGGTGTTAATCATTTTCTTTGCAGCTCCTTTTAGTAAAGAAAGCATTAAATCATCATAATCAACGTAGAATCTGGTTGTTTCGGTTTCCGTTTTTATCTCCCCAATTGCTGCTATTTCAGTGGCTAATTTCAATTTTGCCGCATCAATATCTTTATTCGCTTGTTTCACTGTAGCTGATAAGCTAGTAAAGAAATTTTGCACTGCTTTTAGCCTGTTATTCAATTCTGGAATCAATTTCCCTTCAATCACGCCCGCAGCAATAGAATAGGAAATAATTAATCCAAACGGACCGGCGATTATGCCGGCTGCAGCACCGGCATAAGCTTCCTTACGAATTTTATCCACCTGTGACTGAAAATAACTGCTTTTTTCCGAGAAATCATTGGTTAACTGGCTATCTAATGCCAGCAGTTTTCCGGAAGCGTTGTTGAAACTTTGTGAACTTTCCAGGAGAGCTTTTTGCGCTTCATTCAGTTTCTTGACGCCATCATCTAATATCCTGATGAGAATGTCTTTCTGGGCTGATGCTTTTTTCTCATTGTATTCATCAAATAGTAAAATATACGCTGTGAGTAATTGCGTCACGACACCACACCATTCATAAACAGTTTGTGTCGCTTCAAAATACTTGTCCTGGCTGTCCATAAGCAAAACTTTAATATCACCAACTAAAATAGAAGCTGCCTGCGAGTACTCCTGTTTAAAACGGCTTAACTCTTTTATAGTTTCATCAAAGGTCTTCCAGGGGATGACCTGGTCGAGGTATTTGTTATAAAGATCTAATGCCCCATCTGCGGTTTCGATCGCGCTTTTAACTACCTCTACAGTTTGATCTGCAAATATTCCAGTCATAATCACTTGCCTCTTTAAATATATAAATTGCAATTAAACCTCTGTTTTACAACTTATTCTTACCTATTACCTCCAGATAACTTTTGTAGCTTTAGTTAACATTCCAGAAGCTGGAAATACTGCCAGCTGCCTGCTTATCTACGCAGGGTACGATTACTCTGCTGCATTTTCTCCAGAATACGACCAAAAGAAACTGTTTTGCTTCCTACTTTCACCATTCCATCTTCCGGCAAGTAGCTAAATTTGACGTACAGTATATTGTTGCTGGTTTTATCTTTTGGCTTCATAGCCAAAATGGCTTGCTGTAATGCTTTTAGGTCGGAGGGGATTCCCACCGCATCGGTGATATCGGTACCGGGCACAAATTTCGATACCTGTTCAACAGTTTGAGTCAATATATCCTGCAGCGGAAATAAGCCGGTAAAACGTTGTTTGGGTTTATATTTTGTCACTCCCATATAAATGTCAGGTAGACCTTTAATGTGGTTTTCAATACTGCGAGTTTTATTTTGCAACATAAATTCGCTAATCTCTACCGGAGAGCCGATCAATACCAGCGGTTTCACTCCTGCACCTTTTTCGGAAAAGAGATAGTTGTTATTGCTGCTTTTTACTGCTTTCTGCAACTCGCCACGATCCACGATTAAGCTGTAATATTTACCCTCTTTCACAACAGGTTTGGGTTCACGCCACATATTGATACCGCTAGCTTGTGCTAAACTGGATGCCATCATGTAACCGAAAAACGTCAATGTTACGGATAGTTTCATTAACTTTACCTTTTTAATTAGCCAAAAAAATAGCACTCGTAAAAAGTATAAAGCCGTGGTTGCAACAAAACTTAAACGTCGCTCACTTCACCGATAAGCATTTATTTATCTTAATAATGTAAATTCCCTGTCCAATAATACCTGAATTATTACCCTTTGAATTCAACTACTTGCAGTTATAGTGCTAAATAACAATAAATCTACTGGAAGTATACAGTTTGTGTACGAAAGGTGATTTTTATGATTACGGAAACCTGAAATTGTCAGACTATCTGTAAATGCTATGAAATTGTATTGTAGATCCGATTGCGCCCGGTGCTGATGACTACCGGGGCAATAGTGGTTGGTTTAGCCCTGATAGAGTTCGCCAGCGGCGTAGACGCCACAAGCCGTTTTGGCCAGGGCTGGTGGTTGCCTCCGGAATGCTGACAGGAAATCTGTTTACGATGTTTGTTCTGCCCACCGTTTGTGTCTGGCTGGCGCGCGATTGCGACAGCATGTCAGAGCGAAGTTCTCTTTCATCAGCTCAACGTAGCGCATACCACGTCATTTGCTGTTGTCGCGGTCTACTTTTTCGCCCTAAAATCTGCTCGCCATGTTGCTTTCTTTAGCAAACATCAAAATCAGTCAACGTAAATATCATTAATAGCCATATCACGGAGGATGATCTTTATTCCTGAGAGAGGAGGGGTATTATTTCTTCGTTCTACATTAACGGGTTAACGTGCAGATGTAGAGGTTATTTATATAATTATTGGAGCAACAACAATGAATAAATTCTCCCTTGCTACAGCAGGTATTATCGTGGCAGCGCTGGTAACCAGTGTTAGCGTGAATGCGGCAACAGATACTACTAAAACAAACGTTACGCCTAAAGGTATGAGCTGCCAGGAGTTTGTTGATCTCAATCCGCAGACGATGGCGCCAGTCGCTTTCTGGGTGCTGAATGAAGATGAAGATTTTAAAGGCGGGGACTACGTTGATTTCCAGGAAACTGAGACGACAGCAGTGCCGTTAGCCGTTGAGCTTTGTAAGAAAAACCCGCAGAGTGAATTAAGCAAAATAAAAGACGAAATCAAGAAAGAACTCTCAAAATAAGAGTAAACTGATATCAAAACCCGGCCTGTGTGTCGGGTTTTACTATTTGTGACACCGTCACAAATGACATCTTCCATTTCTTCTACCAATCACGTGGTATTGCACTATTTTCATTAGAGCCCTTTCACTATATGGAGACCTAATGAAAATTTTACCGCTGACACTCTTTATCATTCCTTTTCTGGCCGGATGTGGCGCCAATAATACGCCGCCGCAAACGCCTATTCCTGGGGAAAAAACCTCTGCCAAATTACGTACCCTGGAAACAGGCGCGGCGGCTATTCAATCCAGACCACCTGTCGATGCCATCAGTACCTACCTTGACGGGTTCCATTTTTATAGCGGTGATAAAAACGGACAGATGGAAGCGCACCATTACGTTACCGTCCTGAACGAAGATGTCATGCAGGCGGTGATTTACGACGGCAATACGAAAAACGCGCGCCTGATGGGGGTGGAGTACATTATCAGCGAACGTTTATTTAAAACACTTCCTCCCGAGGAGAAAAAACTGTGGCACAGCCACCAGTACGAGGTGAAATCCGGTAGCCTGGTGGCGCCTGGCTTACCGCAGGTCGCTGATAAGGCGTTGATGAGTAAGATTGTTAATACTTATGGCAAGACCTGGCACACCTGGCATACCGATCGGGATAAAACCCTGCCAATGGGTATCCCTGCGCTGATGATGGGCTTTACTGGCGACGGGCAGCTTGACCCCGCGCTGCTGGCCGATCGGGATCGCCGCCTGGGAATTGATACCCAGGCCATTAAACGCGAGCGGCAGGATCTGCCTGAACATCCCGTTATCAAGGGGGCTAACGCCTGGGAGCAGGGGGAGGTTATCCAGCTACAGCGTGTTCAGGGCTCTGGCGAACACGGGCGAGGCGATACCGCGCACTTCGGTACATCTGAGCAATCCCGACAATAATTCCACGGTTTTACACGCAGATACGAAAAAGAACGTCCGTTAAGTGACAGTGTCACGTAAAGATTAGCCCCATAGTCTATGCTTGTTCTTCGGATGCTGTAGAGGTTATGGGTTAAACGGAGCGACAGATGAGTTCAAAAATTTTTTGCAAAAGCTGGGGGGCTGAATATATCGCCGCTGATGTTGTCCGCTTTCGTCTTTGGGCCACCGGTCAGCAAAAGGTTATGCTCAGGCTTGCGGGTAAAGACCAGGAAATGCAGGCGAGCGGTGACGGCTGGTTTACGCTGGACGTCTCCGGGGTGACGCCAGGTACGGAGTATAACTTTGTACTCAGCGATGGCATGGTGGTCCCCGATCCGGCTTCCCGCGCCCAAAAAACTGACGTCAACGGTCCGTCATATGTGGTTGATCCAGGCAGCTACGCGTGGCGCAACACCGGGTGGAAAGGTAGCCGTTGGGAGCAGGCCGTGGTGTACGAGATGCATACAGGCACGTTCACTCCGGAAGGCACTTTCCGCGCCGCAATAGCGAAGCTGCCTTATCTCGCTGAACTCGGCGTTACCGTTATTGAAGTGATGCCCGTTGCGCAATTTGGCGGCGAACGCGGCTGGGGCTATGACGGCGTACTGCTTTACGCGCCGCATTCTGCCTATGGGACGCCGGATGATTTCAAAGCGTTTATTGACGCCGCGCATGGGTATGGTCTTTCCGTCGTCCTGGATATTGTGCTGAACCATTTCGGCCCGGAGGGAAATTATTTACCGCTATTGGCGCCGGCGTTTTTCCACAAAGAGCGCATGACGCCGTGGGGAAACGGTATCGCCTATGATGTCGACGCCGTGCGGCGCTATATCATCGAGGCGCCGTTATACTGGCTGACAGAATACCATCTCGACGGCTTACGCTTTGACGCTATCGATCAGATTGAAGACAGTAGCGCAAAGCATGTGCTGGTTGAAATCGCACAACGTATTCGGGAAGACATTACCGACAGATCCATTCATCTGACTACCGAAGATAGCCGCAATATTATTTCTCTGCATCCCCGTGATCAGGGTGGCAATGCGCCGCTGTTTACCGCCGAATGGAATGACGATTTTCATAATGCCGTCCACGTTTTCGCGACCGGAGAGACCCAGGCTTACTACAACGATTTTGCTGATGCCCCGGAAAAACACCTCGCGAGAGCGCTGGCCGAAGGATTCGCTTATCAGGGAGAAATTTCACCACAAACCGGCGAACCTCGCGGCGTAAAAAGTACCGGACAACCCCCGGTCACCTTTGTGGATTTTATTCAGAATCACGATCAGGTCGGTAACCGCGCCCAGGGCGACAGACTGATAACCCTGGCGGGTGCTGAACGAACAAAAGTATTGCTCGCCACGTTGCTGCTTTCACCGCATATTCCGCTGCTTTTTATGGGCGAAGAGTATGGCGAAAGCCGTCCTTTTCTTTTTTTTACCGATTTCCATGGGGATTTAGCCCGCGCCGTTCGTGACGGTCGCGCAAAAGAGTTTGCCGATCATGCAGGGGAAAATGTTCCGGACCCGAATGCGCCAGAGACCTTCCAACGCTCAAAACTTAACTGGAAGCAACAGCACAGTGAAGAGGGTAAAGCGTGGCTGGCGTTTACCCGCGAACTACTGCTTTTGCGCCAGAAGCATATCGTACCGCTGTTGTCCGCTGCCCGTGAGAGCTCAGGAACGGTATTGCAAACCGCGCCCGGGTTTATTGCCGTTAGCTGGCGTTTTCCGGGAGGAACACTGTCACTGGCGCTGAATATTAGCGCCACGACAGTATTGCTGCCCGATTTACCGGGTAAGACTCTCTTCGCCTGGCCGAATGAATCCACCGGGTCGCTTTCCCAACATTCTCTTATTATCCGCTTAGCCCAGGGAGAGTCTGCATCATGATCCCAACTGCAACGTATCGCCTTCAGTTTCGTAATGGCATGACCTTCGATCGCGCCGCGGCGCTGGTGCCTTACCTTAAAAATCTGGGTATCAGCCATCTTTATGCCTCACCCATCTTTACCGCCACCAAAGCGTCAACGCATGGTTATGATGTCACCGATGCGAATGAGATTGAGCCCTCTATTGGCGGGCGTGAAGGATTTGAAAGACTGGTGGCTGAACTTAAAGCACAAGGTCTGGGATTGATCATCGATATTGTGCCTAATCACATGGCCAGCTCGCTGGAAAACGCCTGGTGGCGCGACGTGCTTGAATATGGCAAGGAGAGCCGTTACGCGCGCCATTTCGATATTGACTGGTCGCGCCGACTGACGCTGCCTTTTTTAGGCGACACGTTTGACGCCGTGCTGGAAAACGGAGAAATTGCGATCAAGCCCGATCCCGCTACGGGTAAACCCACGTTCGCCTATTATGATAACTATTATCCGCTTGCGCCGGCAACGTGGCAGGGGCGCGAGGCTGAAATACTGGCGCTTACCGATAAAGCCGCCATTGCTGATTTGCATGAGCGCCAGCCGTGGAAATTAATGTCCTGGCGCGATGCCGCCCGCTCGCTTTCATATCGGCGTTTCTTTGAGGTCACAGGGCTGGTAGGAATGCGGGTAGAAGATAAAACCGTCTTCGACGATACACATCGGCTGATTCTGGAGCTGGTCAGAACGGGGGCGGTTGACGGTTTACGTATCGATCATATCGACGGCCTCGCCGATCCGAAAGCCTATCTTGCGCGTTTACGTCAGGAAGTGGGGCCGGCGTGCTATATCACCGTGGAAAAAATTCTCGCTAAAGGCGAGCAACTTCCTGACGACTGGCCGGTTTCCGGCACCACAGGCTATGAATTCATCGCCTCGCTGGCGGAGGTGCTGGTTGACGATGAGCAGATAGACAATTTGCGCCAGGCTTACGAGACCGTTAAAGGCGCGCCAGTGGATATGCGGGCGGAATTACGGGCAGCTAAATTGCTGATGGTCGATCGCAATTTCGAGGGGGAATTTACCCGGCTGCTCGCGATTGCGCTATCGATTGCCAGCGAGCTACAGATCGCACACGAAGAGAGCGTCGTTCGGCAGGCGTTACGCGAGTTATTAATTGCCTTTCCCGTATATCGCACTTACGGCACAGCAGAAGGGCTACCGCCGACCGATATTTGCCTGTTACACCGTATTGTGGAACGGGTAAAGACGCTTGAAAACCCTCCGCAGCCAGAAGCGCTTACATTTCTGAGCCGCCTTCTTACCGGCGATGTTCCCACCTCCAGCCAGGAGGAGGCGACACAGTTTCGCGTTCGGTTCCAGCAACTCACCGGTCCGCTGATGGCGAAATCGGTAGAGGATACGCTTTTCTTTCGTCAAAACATGGGACTGGCGTTAAATGAAGTCGGCGCCGAGCCCGTCACCCATCACTTCTCCATCGAACGCTTTCACCATGAGATGAAAACCCGACAGGCGCGACAGCCTGACGCGTTATCCGGTACGTCGACCCACGATACCAAGCGAGGCGAGGATGCGCGAGCACGGCTGTATACGCTTACCGAAGCGCCGGAACAGTGGAGCGAATGTCTTGCTCGCTGGCGGCAGATGAACCAGACCCATGTCAAATTTTTGAATGATGGCACTGCGCCAAAATCGGCGGATACGTGGATGTTATATCAGGCGCTGACCGGCGTCTGGCCCCCGGTGCTACAACCACAGGACGAAACAGGTTTAAACGCGCTGAAAACACGCTTTGAAGCCTTTGTGGAGAAAGCGCTACGCGAAGCGAAGTTACGTACCGATTGGGTGGACAGTAATGAGGCTTACGAAACGGCAATGCTTGATTACGCCCGTTATTTACTGGCGCCGGATAATCAGACATTTTTGCAGGATTTTTATCGTTCCTTGCAACCCTTCATCCGCGCAGGGCTGGTTAACAGCCTGACGCAGACCGTTATCAAATTAACCGCGCCGGGAGTACCTGATATCTATCAGGGGAGCGAGGCGTTGAATTTTAGCCTTGTCGATCCCGACAACCGCCGCGAACCGGATTTCGCCACGCTGGAGCAGCAGTTAGACCAACTGACGCCGGGAGTTTTCTCGCGCGAAGAGAGTTGGCTGAACGGGCAGGTGAATCAGTATGTCACCGCCGCATTACTGCGTCTGCGTCAGCAGAATCATGAGCTCTTCCGTTTTGGCGACTATATACCGCTGCGGGCTGTTGGTCAGCGTGCCGATAAGGTCATCGCTTACGCCAGAGTCAATCATGATGATGCGCTGATTGTTGTTGCGCCCCGACTGGTGTTCGCCGAATGTGACGGCTTATTGTCGCAATCGCATACCGGTTTCTGGTCAGGAACCGACATTATTATACCCGGACAGCTTAATCAGCATCGTTATCGCAATGTGCTTACCCAGGAGAGGTTAATGCCTGGTGAACGCCTGTCGTTGGCCTCACACCAGGGCGGCGTACTGGTTTTAATAGCGACTGAGTTTATGTGTTGATGTGCCGTGACAGGACAACGTTTACCGTGGGTGGAGAAAGAGAATGACAACAAACAGGGCTTTTGAAATCAGATCAGGATACAGCCATACGCTTGGCGCGAATTATGACGGCGAAGGCGTGAATTTCGCTATTTTTTCCGCCCATGCGGAACGCGTCGAGCTTTGTCTTTACGATCCGAGCGGGGAGCATGAAATCGCTCGTCTGGAGTTACCGGAATATACCGACGAAATATGGCACGGCTATGTCCCGAAGTTGCAGCCCGGCGCGCTGTATGGGTACCGCGTTTACGGCCCTTATGACCCGGAAAATGGCCATCGCTTTAACCCCAATAAGCTGCTTATTGACCCTTATGCCCGTGAGCTGGTGGGCGATATTCAGTGGAATGATGCGCATTTCGCGTATCAATTACTTCATGACGATAAAGATTTGACCTTTGATGACCAGGATAGCGCGCCATTTACGCCTAAATGCCGGGTGATTGATCCGGCTGAGGCTAACTGGGAGGATAGACAACGGCCTTCCATACCGTGGTCGAACGCCATTATTTATGAAACGCATGTAAAAGGCTTTACCCAGCTTAATTCCGCGATCCCTGAGCCTCTACGCGGTACGTTTGAGGGCATGGGGCATAAAGCCAGCGTGGATTACATTAAAAGTCTGGGCATTACCTCCGTCGAACTTTTACCCGTTCACTGGTTCCCGGACGATCAGCATCTGCTCGATAAAGGACTGAAAAATTTCTGGGGATACAACTCGCTTGGCTTTTTTGCGCCAGCGACGCGCTACTATGGTCCAAAAGGTATTCAGGGATTCCGCGATATGGTGCGCGCTTTCCATGATGCCGGCATCGAAGTGATACTGGATGTGGTCTATAACCATACGGCAGAAGGGAATGAGCTTGGTCCCACGCTGTCATTTAAAGGTATCGATAACTTCTCCTACTATCGCACCATGCCCGATCAGCATCGCTATTACATTAACGATACAGGGACAGGTAATACCGTCAATACCTCTCATCCACGGGTACTGCAAATGGTGATGGATTCGCTTCGCTATTGGGCGGAGTCAATGCATGTCGACGGCTTTCGTTTTGATTTGGGCACCATTCTTGGTCGTGAGCCGGAAGGCTTTGATCAGAGAGGCGGTTTTTTTGATGCGGTAACGCAAGACCCGGTGCTGGCAAAACTGAAACTGATTGGCGAACCCTGGGATATCGGACCGGGCGGCTATCAGGTTGGCGGTTTTCCACCAGGGTGGGGCGAATGGAATGATAAATACCGCGATACGGTGCGCGAATACTGGAAAGGTGACAACGTCACAAATGACTTCGCCGCACGCCTACTGGGTTCCGGCGATCTCTATGATTTGCGCGGCCGTCGCCCCTGGTCAAGCGTTAACTTTATTACTGCCCATGACGGCTTCACGCTGAACGATCTGGTGTCTTATAACGACAAACATAATGAAGCCAATGGCGAAGATAATAATGACGGGCATAATGATAACCGCTCCTGTAACTATGGCGCAGAAGGGCCAACCGACGACGATGGCATCAATGCGATACGCGAGCGACAGAAACGTAATTTCCTGACCACCTTGCTTTTCTCGCACGGCACGCCGATGTTATTAGCGGGCGATGAGTTTGGCCGCAGTCAGATGGGTAATAACAATGGCTACTGTCAGGACAGTGAAATATCGTGGGTCCACTGGGATAATTTGCCGGAAACCGCCAATGCGCTACGGGAGTTTACCCGTCATCTGATTCAACTGCGCACCACGCAACCGTTGCTGCGCCGGGAGAGCTGGCGTGACGGTCTGGAGATCCGCTGGTTTAACGCCGGGGGAGGACCGCAGCAATCCGAGCAATGGGATGAGGGATCGACGATAGGCGTATGCATTAGTCGTCCCGATCTCCAGCCGGAAGCGGGGATCTGGCATGACGCCTTACTGCTTTTCAATCCGTTTGAAGGCAGCGTACCGTTCCGTATTCCGATGTGGGGAGAAGGCGGCTGGGTACTTGAACTGACGACTGCCGATAACGCGCAGCAGGGAATGCGGATTACCGAAGAAATGGATTTCGATCTGGCCGGGCGCAGCATCGTGTTATTCAGACGCCCCTGATAGTGAAACCGCGCTCCGGACCCAACCGGCCTTTATGGCCGGTTTTTTTACTGGCGCTTCCCGGTAACCGCAAACTTTAGTAGTTACCTCAATGAGTTATTGACCACTGAATTTTCTACGATAACATGACTAACAATATACACATGATAAGAACCACTACACTGGGAAATCGTTGTGTGGTGAAGTTGATATTATTTGATTGTTAAAAAAATAATATCAATCTATTGTTTTTAATGGTTTTTTATCACCATTCGGAGATGGATGATGAGTTGTATTACAAAAAGCATACAGAATGAATATGTTTTATTGATGGAAAACGCTTTTTCTGAAAAATATAAACACGCATTTAGAAATTTAGAACTGAAGGAATTACGTAGATTCATCCTGAAAGAGATAATTAGCTCTCCCGATTTAGATAATCAACTTACAAACCTAATTGTGTTGCTAAATAAATTTTGGGATACTCACGCTGCGGCGCTTACAACAGAAATTCGGGCGTCTAAAAGTTATCGATTATTACTTCCGATTCAACGCTTTGGTTATAACATATCTAATCATCTTAGATCTCTTGGAATTTATTTTGATAGCATCATAATGGTTGATCCATTACATTTCCCTTCTCTTAGTTCTCTGCATTCATTTTTATCATTACCACCAGATAATAGCTATGTCCGCATGCGCAGATTGGTATTGCTTGAACATGTTTCCAATCTATTTCGCGCCATCCCATTTATGACTATTGATGATGATTATCCAATTTTTCTAATCGTCCCTGAATTACTAGATTTTGATAAAGAACGCAATCATGAACAATCTGCCGCTTTTCTAAGTCAGCTCTTTTTTAAAGATAGAAAAATGGATTACGCTACTTATTTGGCGTTTCTTGAGCACTTTGGGAGAAATGAACAAACATTCCAGAAGATTCTAACAAATAAAGAACTATTAAAAAAATTGCTTGATAATTTCAATAACATCGAAAAAGAAGTCTGGGTTTACGATACAGATTTAAAGAGTTTTACAACAAGAGAGGTAGATCTTCTGGATTATGATCTGCCGTCAGCTATAGCAACCTTACTGGGGAAGGTTGAAGGTGCAATTTATGCACAACGTTCAACTCAATTATCGGCAACACTATTAGGCATTGATCCGGTTATTTATAGCAACCATATGTTTTTACATGAATGGACTACGGAGCAGTTGGTCAAGGATTATGGTAAATTAAATCCTCTTTCTTCTGAAGAGCAAGCGATTACAATGGGCCTTTCAGCCGCGGAAGTAAAATTCCTTACTGCGCTTTCCGATCTGGAATTAAAAAAGATTAGAGAAAGAGGTCAACTGGAATCCTTAAGACATGAACTAAGAATTTCAAGGCATGACTTGCAAGGAAAAAAACCAGATCAAATGCAAGATGCGGCAGATAATTTTTCAAAACATTTAATCAATGTGGTCGAAGAGTATGGAAAGTCGCATGAAACAGCCATTAAGAATTCAAAGAAAAAAAAGATCTCGTCCGGATTAATTTTTGCAGGAACAGCCACGTTAGGTATAGCTTCTCTTGCCATGCCGCAACTGACATTACTTTCAGCAGCAGCAACGGGAATTGGTCTGGCCTTTGGTGGTAAAAGTCTGGCAGATATTTTTAGTGAACATAAAGCACATAAAAATGAAATCCAGATATTAGAAAGAACACCCGTATCGCTTTTGTATGGAGCATATAAAAAGAAATAGTAATACTGTGTATACCGTCTGGTAGCGGAAGTCTGGCATTTGATAGTTTTTGAAGCATGGGCTCGTATCAGGGAAACTATCCCCCTCTGTACAGAGAGGACGGCGGGAGTAATCCCGCCTCCTACTCGATGCTCAGAATGTACTTGGCTGGTTATTTGCAGCCTGGATGCTGTTATGCCTGTACTTAACTAATTTTAATATCGTCGAGGTTGATATCTTCCTCTTCATGATCATTACTTATAACAACATCCCGATGAACATCTTTTTTGATGACAGCATAGACAGTTGCCGTTACTAATATATTAACTAACAACGCCATAATACCTGCCATTGGATGTGACATTGTTGGAATCATCAAAACACCACCAAAAGGTACAGTTGCATCAGCACCATATACCATGGTGATTGCGCCACCACAAGCACCGCCGATTGCCGCTGCAGCAATACCGCGAACGATATCATTCATCACTATAGGTATAGATCCTTCAACAATATTTACTACCCCCATAGGAACCGCCGACTTTAACATTTCGATTTCTTCATTATTATAGATATTTTTGCGAAGAAGTTTGGCGATAAAAAACGCAAGTCCAAAACCGATAGGTGTTGCCGTATTAACTAGCTGAAGGGCAGTAATTGGCTCATTTATTCCCTGTGCCTGAAGTGTTAAAACGAATGCGAAGCAGGTTTTATTGATCGGACCGCCAAAATCAACGATACACAACGCCCCAATAACAGCACCTAATAGTAAATTAGATGAAGTTCCCATACTTCTCAGGAACGATGTGAGAGCATCGGTAAAAATACCAATAGGCGTACCGATGATATAGACCATGATCAGGGCACTGAGAATGGATGCAAAAAATGGCACAATCAATGTCGGCATTAAACCCCGTGCCCAGTCAGGAACCTTCACGTTTTTAATGATAGCAAGTGCAATATACCCGGAAATATAGCCCCCGATCATACCACCGATGAAACCCGCACCAATGGAGTTAGCCGCCAGGCCTACCACAAAGCCT